>CAIQHW010000418.1 GCA_903871715.1 uncultured bacterium | reverse complement strand
GTTTTTCCATCTTCTACATTTTTTAAAACCACAGCTCCAGTGCCTATTACACAATGTTTTCCAATGGTAATGCCTTGTTTTATCACTGCATTTGCACCTACAAAACTACCCTCTCCTACTTTTACATTGCCACACAAAACAGCACTGGGTGCAATGTGCACAAAATCTTCAATCGTACATTCGTGTTCTATAATACAGCCTGTATTTAAAATTACCCCATCGCCAATTTTAGCACAAGCATTAATGACCACTCCAGCCGAAAGCATAGTGCCATTGCCCACTTCAACATGTGTAGCCATGATAGATGAAGGATGAATAGCATTGGTGATTTCAAAATCATTTGCCAACGATTGAAAAATAGTTTTGCGAATTAGATTATCGCCAATGGCAATAAAAGCCAAGTTGGTTTTTAAATATTTTTTTGCGGCTTGATCGGTTTGCATACCCAAATATTTTAACCCAAATGGATTGAATTGTTTTTCTTCTTTTTCGCAATAACCTAACAGTGTTTGCCCCGATTGCAAAAATATATCTGCTGCCACAAATGCATGACCAGCATAGCCTACAAGGATAATTTGATTTTTCATTTTCGTATTTTATAGCCACAAATGCAAGAATAAATTTAGATTTAGGCGTTCGTGGCTTCTATATTTTATTTTGAAATTGCACTTTTTAAAATCTTTAAATCGGATTTATGATAAGGAAATCATTTCGCCTTTTTTAAAATCTCGTTGTGCAAAACTGCCTATTACTTCATCCCATCGCATAGCGCTAATACCAGTTCCAGGGCGCATTACGGTTACATTTTTTGCGGTAAATTTTTCGTGTTTGCTAATGTCTGTTTTTGCTACAATACTCTTTTTAGCTACTAAAGCATTTCGTTTGGCAGCATCAGAAACAAATTTATCGCTGCTACCCAAAGCGATTTCTATCAAGCGTATTTTATCAACCAATGTTTTTAATTCGTTTGGTTCAAGCGATGCTTTGTGGTCAGGTCCTGCCATATTTTTATCCAGTGTAAAATGTTTTTCAATCACCGTTGCACCCATTGCCACCGCAGCCACAGCCACTTCCCAGCCGATGGTGTGGTCGCTGTAACCCATATCAGTTCGTACCATTTTTTCTATCGTTTTCATGGCTCTTAAATTCACATCTTCAAACGATGTTGGATATTCAGTGTTGCAGTGTAGAGTTGTGATTTGCCATCTGTCGACACCTTTTTTAGTCAATATTTTTATGGCAAATTTTATTTCGGCAATATCGCTCATACCAGTTGAAAGCAAGTATTGGTCAAACTTTCCAGCCATGTGGCGCAAATAAGGCACATTATTTATTTCGCCCGATGGAATTTTAATTAGCTTCAATTTCATGCGATGCAATAAATCAATACTGGGCAAATCAAAAGGCGTAGAAAGAAAACCAATGTTATATTTTTCGCAATGCGCTTGCAATTCGTAATGTGCAGCTTCGCTCAATTCCAATTTCTTAACCATGTCGAATTGTGATTCATCACTATCTGTTGAAACCTTTTGGTAATCAGCCTTTGGTGCATCTTTGCTGATGACTTCTTCGGTAATAAAAGTTTGAAATTTTACATAATTGGCACCAGCTTTGGCTGCTTCTTCAATCAGTTTTTTTGCCAACAAAATATCGCCATTATGGTTTACACCAGCTTCGGCAATGATGAGTGTTTTGGTTTTTGAAATCATTTTACAAAAGTAAGAAATTAGCATTCAGTTTATATTCATCAGTATTCAGTGCTTTGAATTTGCAGACTTCTGAAAATTGTGAACCGATGACTGGCTAATGTTTCAGCCATTTTTTTATTTCATCTTCATTCAATGTATAAATGTTGCCTTTGCGTTTAATGATGCCATTTTCTACATAATAAATGCCAGGATATACGCCGCCGCACATGGTAAAGAAATAATTGTCTTCAAACAAAGTGTAAGGAATATTTTGATGTTTCGATTTATCTAAAAAGTATTGTAAATTTTGTTTTACACCTCCAAACACAAAGTAGAAGGGGGCTTCGGGCATTTGTTTTTTAATGATGTTCATTTTAAAAGCAGCATCTAAACAGTGTTGACATTTTAAACTCAACAAACAAACAATGTATTTGCCATGCCTCAAATCTACTGTTGGCGCAGGATACGCATTTTTTGAATGATACAAAGTATCTACATTTAAAGGCACATCGGTTATTTCATCTTTCATCATTTTTGCAGCCAAGTAATCAAATGGATTTAGAAAAATGGTGGTGGCAATGCAAATGGCTGCTACCAAAAAATACACTTCATTTTTCCATTTCCAATTGATGTGATGATGGAAAAATAACAACACCAAAACTACAAAAATCATTGCCACATTTTTAAGAATAGATTGCAGTGGTGTCATTTTCAACACTTCGCCAAAGCAGCCACAGTTGCCACTGTTGCCTTCTTTAATGATTTGAAAAATTAAATAAGCAGTAAAAAATAAAAGTAAAGCCAACGTAGCTTTTAAAGTAAATTCTTTGAGCCGAAAATTGAGGATTAATAAAATGCCAATAAAAAATTCTAACGAAATTAGTAACCGCGAAATAACTGGCGCAGTTATCCAATTGGCAACGCCAATGTGTATGAAATTAAATTCAAAAGGCTCGATAGGAAACAATTTGGCATAGCCCGAAAATAAAAAAACACCGCCCAACAAAACCGAAAGTATAATCAACAAATATTTTTTCATGGTGCAAATGAAATAAAAAAGGCTGCCTTTTTTGAAGACAGCCTTTTTCAAAAATTAAATTGACTTAGTTTAAAGTACAAGTTCTGATAGAAGTTGTGCTTCCATAAGTAGTAGTAGTGCTTGCACAAACAGCTTGTTGTGTTTTTTTAGAGGCGCTTGTAATAGAAACAGTATAAGTTGTTCCATTTTCTGTGCAAGTGCATGTACGAGTTTTGCTGCAAGATGCAAAGATTGCTGCCGAAGCAATTACTACGATTGAGAAAGTGATAATCTTTTTCATTTTGATTTTTGATTTATTTTGTTTTTAAAATTTGTGATTAATTTAGGGTGCAAGATACTACATCAGTTTCAGTTCCACTTGTTCGAGTGTAGCTTGCGCATTGTGCTTTTTGAGTGGCTTTAGATGCACTTGCAATTGAAACTGTAGTTGTGCTTGTGCTTGTTGTTGCAGGCGTTGTTGAAGTGTCAGTATACGTTTCAGTACATGTACAAGTTCTTGTTTTGTTACAAGCCGCAAAAATTGCTGCCGAAGCCACTAACACAAAAGAGAAGGTAATAATTTTTTTCATTTTGATTAATAATTTTATTTTGGTTTAAAAATTTTATTGAGAACAAAAATAATCATTTGATTTAAAAACAAAATTTTTTTTAAATTTTTTTTGCTACGAAGGTTTGCTTCAAAAACTGCTTTCAACTTTTTCCTCTATTTTTGAAACCATCAAATGGGAATCGTAATTCGACAAAGTATTAAAAGCACAGTGTGGGCTTATGTAGGCGTAGCATTAGGCACTATCACCACACTTTGGTTGTATCCAAAATTTTTAACGCCAGCACAGTTGGGTTTAACCACAGGTGTTTTGCTGTCGTTGGCAAGTATCCTGTCGCAAATAGCCATGTTGGGTACAGGCAATTCGTCATTTTATTTTGTAGCACATTTTAATCATCAACAAAAACAGCCCAAGTTTTTTGGCTACTTAATTAAAATTTCGTTGGCTGGAATGGCACTGGTTACTTTGCTTTACATCGGCTTCAAACCCCTATTCATCAAATGGTACAACGAAAAATCTGCATTGTTTTTAGATTATTATTGGCTCGTTATTCCATTCACAATTTGTGTGGTGTTTTACAATTCAATTGAAGCCTACACTCGAGCACAAAAAGATATTGTGTTCACCAATTTTACTCGTGAAGTGATGTTGCGATTGTTGAATATTGCTGCGCTAATTTTATTCGCTTTTCATTTTATCAGCTTCCGTTTTTTTGTGTGGTTGTTTGTGATGAGCTATGGCTTTATTTTTTTGATGTTGGTCATCAATAATCGAAACAAATCATTTTTCAAAATTGATTTCAAAAGCAATTTTGATGAAATAATTTCTAAAGGCGAGATTTTTCGCTACGGCTTTTTTAATGTTTTAGCCGGCAGTGCTTGGACCATTGCCAACAGCATCGACAGCTTGATGCTGGCGGGCTACAGCCTAAGCGATGCCGGTGTTTATCGTTTAGCATTTTTCATTTGCAGTGTGGTGCAAATGCCCCAACGCACCATCACACAAATATTGTTACCGCTGTTGGGCGAACATTGGAAAGAAAATAATTTGCAAAAAATTGACGAACTCTATAAAAAATCATCATTGCAATTAATCATTGCTTCTGGTTTTTTGGTGATGATTTTATTTATCAATATAGATACATTTTTGGGGCAATTGCCCGTGGCTTATCGAGCCGCAAAATGGGTAGTAGTGTTGATGTGTTTTTCAAAATTGATTGATATGGCAACCAGCATCAATGGCGAGATTATTCAAACATCCAAATTCTACAAATTCAATTTGTATTTGATTGTGGCATTGTTGTTTTTTACCATTGTTGCCAATTATTTTTTGATTCCAATTTATGGTTTATTGGGTGCGGCCATTGCCACCACTTTAACCAATGTTTTTTTCAACGTGGTAAAATATTTGTACGTTTATTTTAAATTCCATCTGCAACCATTTACTCGTGAAACAGCTTTGGTATTGAGTTTAACGATTCTAATTGGTACTCTTTGTTTTTTCATTCCAGCCTTAAAATATTGGTGGTTGGATATTGCTATTAGAACTTTTGCAGCAAGTGTGCTGTTTGGTTTATCTTTAACGCTGTTAAAAATTTCACCCGAAATCAATCAGCTCATTCAAAAAGCATTTCATAAAATTTCTCCGAGAAAAAATTGACCTCCTTCAAACAAATACAATCCTTAATTGATGCCGAGTTGAACGAGTTTGAAAAAACTTTTGAAACATCGTTGCGAAGCCGTGTTGCGCTGCTTGACATCATTATGAAATATATTGTAAAGCGCAAAGGCAAACAAATGCGCCCGATGTTTGTGTTGTTGGCAGCAGGCACTTGTGGCAAAATTTCAACAACAACTTATCGCGGCGCATCATTGATTGAACTCTTACACACAGCCACTTTGGTGCATGATGATGTGGTAGATGATGCCTATCAACGTCGTGGATTTTTTAGTATTAATGCACTTTGGAAAAATAAAATTGCAGTGTTGGTTGGCGATTATTTATTGAGCCGTGGTTTGTTATTAAGTGTAGAAAATGAAGATTTTGAATTGCTGAAAATTGTGAGCAATGCAGTGAAAGTGATGAGCGAAGGCGAATTATTACAAATTGAAAAAGCACGAAGATTAGATATTGATGAAGCCATTTATTTTGAAATCATTAAAGGAAAAACTGCTTCGCTGATTGCTTCGGCTTGCGGTGTTGGGGCGGCTTCGGCAGGTGCTGAAAAAAGTGTGGTTGATAAAATGAAAATCGTTGGAGAGTTGGCTGGTATTGCATTTCAAATCAAAGATGATTTGTTTGATTACAATGATGCTGATGTGGGCAAACCAACTTACATTGACATCAAAGAAAAGAAAATGACGCTGCCATTGATTTATACTTTAAACAATTGCAGTTCGTCAGTAAAAAGAAATTTGATTAACACCGTTAAAAATAAAAATGAAGATAAAAAAGCGGTGAAAGAATTGGTGCAAATTGTGATAGAACATGGCGGCATAAAATATGCTCAACAACGCATGGATGAATATCACCAAAAAGCTATTTTACTTTTGCAAGAATTACCTGAAAGCCAATATCGGAAGGGCTTGCAAGATTTAATTACTTATACCATCGAAAGAGAAAAATAGAATTCCTTTTTATTTCTTAATTCCCAAAATTTTCAATTCCACAACACTTCGTGGTTAATTTGGCAAGTGGCATATTACAAAGCACACTATTTTCGTTACTCTAATTATTTTGAAAAAAATTGCTGGCATATTGTTATGTATGTGCACTTGGTTTGTGCCGCAAACGCAGGCACAAAAGGCTTTGCCATTGTTGCAACACAAAACAATTCCAATCTTTTCTATTTTTAAATTTGATTCATTACCGCTGCTACATGGTTCATTGCAGGTGATAGATAAATTGCAACGACCATTAGATACGGCTGATTATTTTGTAGATGAAATGAATTCGATGATTTGCTTTAAATGTAAACCCGAAGCCGATTCAGTGTATATTAATTATCGCAGAATAGATTTCAAAATGGATTCCATTTACTTCCATAAAAACCCTGCTTATCAAATGCCGCTACATGGTTTTTCGATGAATTCGTATGAATATCGCCCACAAGAACAAAGCTTGAAATCGTTGTTAGACTTGGGCTCTGGACTGAATTACAACGGCAGTTATTCTCGTGGTTTACAATTTGGCAATTCGCAAAGTTTGGTTTCCAACAGCAGTTTTAATGTGCAAATGAGTGGTAAAATAGCCAACGATGTAACTATTACCGCAGCCATGACGGATAATAATATTCCCATTCAACCCGATGGCAACACTGCGCAAATACAGGATTTTGATAAAATATTTATCAAACTGCAACGCCGAAACACTTTGGTTACAGCTGGCGATTTTGATTTCACCAAACCCAATTCTTATTTTCTAAATGCACAAAAAAAACTGAAAGGTTTGCAAGTGCAATCAGTTGATTCGTTGAAAAAAGAAATGCAAAATTCCATCACAGTTGCTGGTGCAATTTCAAAAGGCATGTATGCTCGAAATCAGTTTCAAGGCACTGAAGGCAATCAAGGTCCATATCGTTTGCAAGGTAGTAATGGTGAGACTTTCATCATTATTTTATCAGGTTCAGAACGTGTTTCGGTAAATGGAATTTATTTAAAACGCGGCGCAGAAAACGATTATACAATTGACTATAATTTGGGCGAAATCAATTTTACGCCAAATTATTTAATTACCAAAGATTCCAGAATTCAGGTGGAGTTTCAATACAGCACCAACAATTATTTGCGCACCACTTTGTTTGTGGGCGATGAATTTAAAGTGAAAAATTGGGCGTTTAGAATGAATATTTATAACGAAGCCGATGCAGCCAATCAGCCGCAAACGCCTTTCACAGCTAATGAAAAGCAGTTATTGCAATCTGTGGGCGATAGTGTGCAAAAAGCATTAACCAGTGCTTCGAGTGTTACACCCTTTGATGAAAATAAAATTTTGTATCGCTTGAAAGACACTGTTATCAATGGTTTGCTCGATTCTGTTTTTATTTTTTCTGCGAATAAAGACAGTACTTTATACAGTGTAAGTTTTAGCTTTTTTGGTGCAAACTTGGGAGATTATGAACAACAAAAAGTGGCTGCCAACGGCAGAGTATATGGGTGGGTGGGCAAAAACAAAGGCTCATATTTACCAGTGATAAAAATAATTGCGCCCAATAAACAAACAGTGCTTACTGCATCAGCTACTTATCAAAGTGCAACGCAAAAATTCAATGTAGAAGCGGATTTGAGCCAGTTTGACCCCAACACACTTTCTACTTTAAACAATAAAAATAACACAGGTTTTGCTTTGCATTTAACCGATGAAAAAACATGGAATGTATCAAAAACCATCTTTGCTAATCAACCGCAAACACAAGTGGGTTATGAAGTGGTGCAAAAAACATTTAAACCGGTAGAGAATTTTAGAACCTTAGAATTTAACAGAGATTGGAATGTAAACTCAATAAATGGATTAGACCAACAGTTGATGAATGCTGGGTTTCAATTCAAAACAAAAAATCAAATTGCCTTGCAATACAGCACCCAAGCCTTGTTGATGGGTTCGGTGTATAAAGGTATTAAGCAAAATTTTAAAACTGGATGGATGAAAAAACGATTTCAAATTAATGTAGGTGGCAGCTATTTGAATTTTGAAAGCAACAAAACCAAAGGCACGTATTTTAGACCCGAAGCGCATTTGAGCCAAGTGGTAGCTAAAAAACATCCGTTTAAAACGGGGATCAATTGGAGCCGCGAAAAAAATGTGCAACATTTAAATGATACCACCACTCGAAATTCTTTTTGGTTTGATAATATGGATGCGTTTATTCAAAATGTAGATTCATCAAAAAATAAATGGTTGCTCACTGCCAGCCGAAGATGGGATAATGCGATGTTGAATCATGTATTCAAACAAAGCGCAATGGCTGATTTAGTAAGTCTTTCGTGGCAAACGAATAAAAACGAAAACAGTCGATTGGTGATTACTGGCACTTACCGTGCCTTGCATGTGAGCGATACTTTGCTCACCACTCAACGCAGCGAAAACACAGCGTTGGCTCGTGCCAATTATTTTTTCAAAGCCTTTAAAGGGTTGTTGCATTTTGAAACTTTATACGAATTGGCAACTGTGCAAGAACCCAAGCGGCAATACACTTATTTAAAAGTGCCCGACGGCACTGGTCATTACGCGTGGCATGATTTAAATGGTGATGGCGTTCAGCAATTAAATGAATTTACGGAAAATGATTTTCAAAATAATTTGAGCTACGAGCGCATTTTAATTCCTACCACACAATACATCAAAGCCAATCAAATGCAGTGGAATCAAAGCTTGAGCATCGAACCTGCTAATTTTTTTGCTGAAAAATATGGAACAAAGAAATGGATGAACCGATTGATTTTGCAAAGCAACTTACAATTTACGCAAAAGAATTTGGCGTCGGCTGGTTTTAAAAGTTATGAGCCATTTTCTAAAATACAAGATTCGATGCAGGTTTCGGGCTTGCAATTATTCAGCACCACTTTATTTGTAAACAGAAATAAGCCCAAATGGGGCTTGGATGCTGGTTATTTAAGCAATAATCAAAAATCATTATTGCAATATGGTTTTGAAATACGAAGTAAAAAAGAATGGACGATGCACAGCAAATTGAGCTTCAGCAACACTTTCAGCAACACCAACACTTTTACCATTGGAAACAAAGGCAATTCAGCACAATTTGTTTTTCAGCAAAATTATTTATTGAAATACTTTTTTGCTGAGCCAAAATTGAATGTATATCCCAACAAAAACATTCGTTTCACTTTTAGTGCATCGCTCAAAAGTATCATCAACACTGCATTGCAAGGTGGTGATTCCGCAATGGTAAAAAAATTAGGTGTAGAACTAAAATGGAATATTTTGAACAAAAGTGTGATTAATTTTTCCACTTCTTTGGCTTCAGTAAAATATAACAAAGCCACCAACACTACTGTGGCTTATGCTATTTTAGAAGGTTTACAGCCTGGCGAAAATTATTTGTGGAGTGTTTCGCTCGAGCGCAAATTAGCTAACAATATCGAAATGAGTTTAAATTATGATGGTAGAATCACTGGCACATCAGCCAAAGTGGTGCACACAGGCAAAGCATCTTTGAGGGCTTTGTTTTAAGGTTTTTCATTTAAAAGGGCTGCTTTTCAATCCTAAAAAATTCCGTTCTTTGTGATTTATTTTTTTCAAAAATAATTTATGAAAGTATCAGGCTTTACCTTTGTGCGCAATGGCGTAAAATTCGATTATCCATTCATAGAATCTATCGAATCGGTGTTGCCGATTTGTGATGAAATGATAGTGGCAGTGGGCAATAGCGAAGATGATACTCGAAAAAAAATTGAACAAATTAATTCGCCTAAAATAAAAATTATCGACACCATTTGGGATGATAGTTTACGCGAAGGCGGTCGTGTATTAGCCGATGAAACCAACAAAGCCTTAGATTCAGTGAGTGCTGATACTGATTGGTGTTTTTACATGCAAGCTGATGAAGTATTTCATGAAAATGATTTACCAAAAATAAAACAAGCAATGCACGAAAACCTTGCCAACAGCAAGGTTGAAGGTTTGGTGCTTAAGCACATCAATTTTTTTGCTACTTACGATTATGAAGCCGATAGCCGTGGTTGGGTAAAAAATGAAGTGCGAATTATTAGAAATGATAAACAAATTCGAAGTTGGAAAGATGCCATGAGTTTTAGAAAAAATGGGGAGAAATTATTTTGCAAAATGATTGATGCCACCATTTATCATTATGGTTGGGTAAAGCATCCGCAAACGCAGGAAACGAAGCGCAAAGAGTTTGATAAGTTGTGGCATGATGATGAATATATTATGCAGCAGCATCAAGCTCAAGAATTTGATTACTCCAGCATTGATTCGTTGAAAAAATTTACAGGCTCCCACCCAGCTATGATGAAAGAAAGAATTGCAAAAATGAATTGGCATTTTGATTTTAATCCTAAAAAATTAAAACCTAAGAAGCTGAAACATAAAATTGTAGAACGATTAGAAAAGCTTACTG
>CAIQHW010000417.1 GCA_903871715.1 uncultured bacterium | reverse complement strand
TGGGTTATATTTAATTCATATTTCAGCTGATGGTTTGGGCAAAACTCAAAGTGAGTCTGCACAGCGGGTAATTAAGTGGTTTGGTGTAATGAGACAAGTAGATTTAAATACGTTCTAGTAAATTATTAATAAACATCTAAATTCTAACAATTAATTTGTAGCAGATATGATATTAATCAAAAAAATTTTTTTTGCTGTTGCTGCTTTTATAGTAATTTTTATTTCAAATGCATTTGCAGGTAACCCAGATAGATCTGGTCAGGCAGGAGCATACGAATTATTAATTAATCCATTTGCCAAAACTTCGGGTTGGGGAGGCTTAAACTTTGCCAATTGTCAAGGAATTGAATCTTCTCGTTTAAACGTAGCTGGATTATCAGCAACTGAAAACACAGAAGTGCTTTTTGTTAAAGATGTTTGGTTGCAATTAAAAGGAGCTGATATGGGCGTTAATGATTTGGGTTTTTCTCAAAAATTAGGTAAAAATGGTGGGGTATTAGGGATTAATATTTTGTCAATGTCTTTTGGAGGCATTCCAATTACTACAACTGCAGTGCCTGATGTAGTAAATGGACAGGCAATATTGGGAACTTATAAACCTCAATTCTTTAACCTTTCCTTGTGTTATGCTAAAAAATTTTCACAATCTATTTCTGGTGGTTTAGGTGTAACAATTATTTCTGAACAAATCCCTAATGCTAAAGCGCAAGGTGCAGCATTAGATGCTGGTATTCAGTATTCCCCAGTTGCTCAACCTCAAATTCATTTTGGTATTTCTCTTCGTAATGTGGGAACACCTATGTCGTTTAGTGGCGATGGCTTATCTTTTCAAGGTCTTTCTCAAAATGGAAAATATACTCAATCTTTGTTAGAACGCCCAGCACCTTTTGAACTTCCTTCACAATTAAATATTGGTGGAGCATACGATTTTAATTTTCAGAAATTAGATGAAAATAAGTATTTGCATCGATTAACACTTGCTGGCGCATTTATTTCCAATTCTTATTCTTCCGACCAATATGGTATCGGTGCTGAATACGCCTACAAAAGCATGTTTATGTTGCATTTGGGATACCGTTATCAAGCAGGAATGTTGAGCAATACACAATTACATACCAATGTATACACAGGAGTAAGCGCAGGATTTTCTGTTGAGTTGCCTTTGAAAAAGGATGGACCCAAAATGGCAATTGATTACTCTTATAGAACGACTAATCCATTTTATGGTACTCATTCTATTGGTGTTAGATTAACTTTATAATTTTAGCAGTAAAATAAAAACAGCATGAAAAAAATATTTGCAGCAATTATCTTCATTTTAGCAGGATTTCATTTTTCTTATAGCCAGTGTAAAGTAAACAATGTGCATATAACTTCTGTAAATGGCATGGATTCTATTTGCAAAGGAGCTTCAATAAAACTTACTGTTGGACCTGCCTTTAACCATTCTCCATTTATTATTAAATGGACATCTTTCACTTCTCGTAAAGATACTATTTCAATAGTACCTACAACTTCTAAAACTTATTATGTTGAGGTTGATAGTAGTACTTGTCGAGGTTTTGATTCTTTTAAAGTTACTTTACGCGTTTCACCTAT
>CAIQHW010000416.1 GCA_903871715.1 uncultured bacterium | reverse complement strand
TTTTGTGGTTTTGTCGATTTTTTTTCGTTTGTAAAGTCGTTGCAAAATTTCTAAATCATATGCAAAAGAAGTTTCGATGTGGATATTATTTTTCAACGCTTCTTCTAAAATAAAATTGAAGTGGCTACTTTTTGTGCAATAGCAATAATTGTAATCGGCTTTATAACCATGTTGCTTAAAAGCCTTTGCAAACAAGCGTTTGGCTTCAATGATTTGCTCCGAAATTTTTGGCAAATAAGTCAATTTCAGTGGCGTACCATATTTTTTTATCAAAGCCGAAAGGTCGATGTCGTTGAAAAAAAGTTTGTTGTCTTTTGCTTTAAATCCCGGTTGAGGAAAGTCGTAAGTTTGATGAATAAGGTCGCTGTAACGATTGTTCATGGCTGGTTTTGGTAATCTTTAAAGTGTGAGTAAAACATAAAAGCTGTAAAAATTTTGCTGGGCTAAAAATATGTAATCGCACATTTTTTGGTTTATTTTTTAGATGAATTTTATAAGAATTTTTTCAAAAAAGAAAATCAAAAAAGAATTTAAAATCGCAAAAGCCAGTGTGCTATTTTCGCATCATGAATTTCTTCCCAAAAAATTATTCAAGATTAATTACCAAAGAAGTAAAAGTTGGTGATTTAATTATCGGCAATGGTTCGGCAATAAAAGTGCAAACCATGACTACTACTGATTCTATGGACACTGCCGCCACAGTTGCACAAACCATTCGTTGCATAAACGCAGGCGCAGAGCTGGTTCGCATCACTGCGCCAAGTATCAATGAAGCAAATAATTTGCTGAACATAAAAAATGAATTGCGCAAACAAGGCTTCAAAACGCCGCTGGTGGCTGATATTCACTTCACACCCAATGCCGCCGAAGTGGCTGCAAGAATTATTGAAAAGGTGAGAGTAAATCCAGGCAATTATGTGGACAAGAAAAAATTTGAACAGATTGAATATACTGATGTTGAATACGCAGAAGAAATTGACAGAATAAGAGAACGATTTTCGCCACTTGTAAAAATCTGCAAAGAATACGGCACTGCGATGCGAATTGGCACCAATCATGGTTCGTTGAGCGATAGAATTATGAGCCGCTATGGCGATACGCCAAACGGCATGGTGGAAAGTGCTTTGGAGTTTTTACGCATTTGCCGCAATGAATCGTATCACAACATTGTGCTTTCAATGAAGAGCAGCAATCCGCAAGTGATGGTGCAAGCTTACAGAATGCTAGTTGATAAAATGAGTAACGAATTTGGCGAATGTTATCCTTTGCATTTGGGCGTTACAGAAGCTGGTGATGGCGAAGATGGAAGAATAAAATCGGCGATTGGAATTGGAACATTATTAGAAGATGGCATTGGCGATACAATCAGAGTTTCATTGACCGAAGACCCTGAATTTGAAGTGCCAGTTTGTAAAGATTTGGTGAAACCATTTAATTCAAAATCAAAAAATCAAAATCGAAAATCAGAAGCACCATCAAATGTTATTTCACCTTTTGAATACAAAAAAAGAAATTCAAACGAGCTTGGAAATATAGGTGGAAAGCATGTTCCGATAGTTGTTGCAGATTTTATGCTGAACGAAAATATTCGTTATGAAGATTTGCAAAGCATTGGTTACACTTACAATGTTGTTAGTGATAAATGGGCAATCGGTGATGCTGCGGCAGATTTTATCTACACTGGAAAAAAAATAATTCCGTTTGCATTGCCCGGCACTTTGAAAGTGATTTGTGATTTTGAAAGTTGGAAATTAGTGGATGATAAGGAAAAATATTTTCCATTAATTACGATTGACGAATTGCGAATTACAAATGAAAAAAGTGAAGCTGTATATCTTATTTCAATCAACACCAACAAAAATTCAGTTGATGAAATCAAAGATTTAATTGGCGAAAAATCTGTCTTGTGTTTATGGAGCGATAATGAACATGCGATGCCAAATGTTCGCAATTTTATTTTTCAATTAATCGAAAATAAAATTGACAACCCAATTCTGTTATGCGTTGAAAGCCACCACAGCACTGTGGATGAGCAGTTGATTGATTTTGCAAAAAACAGCGGCGCATTATTTTTGGATGGCATGGGCGATGGCATTTGGTTGATGAACGACCCATCGAAAATGCAAGATTTAAAAGTGAGTGGCAGAACTTATTTGCCAGTAAAAAACAATCACCAGTTTCTAAACAACACTTCGTTTTCTATTTTGCAAGCCACACGAACAAGGATTTCAAAAACAGAATATATCAGTTGCCCAAGTTGTGGCAGAACGCTTTTTGATTTGCAAGAAACTACTGCCAAAATCAGAGCCGTAACCTATCATTTAAAAGGAGTAAAAATTGCCATTATGGGTTGCATTGTAAATGGACCAGGTGAGATGGCAGATGCCGACTATGGCTATGTTGGCAGTGGTGCAGGCAAAATTACTTTGTACAAAAGCAAAGAGGTGATTAAGAAAAATATTCCTTCCGAAATTGCTGTGGATGAATTGATAAATTTGATAAAAGAAAACGGCGATTGGGTGGAGAATTAATTTTTCGACAAAATATTTTTTTTGAAAAATTAATTCTTCCTCTCAATTTCTAATACGCCACCGCAAACAAAACCCTTTGCGATGAAGGATTACCTGAATAAATACATTTGCCTTCTTCCTGTTTGTTGTTCAAAGGAATGCAACGAATAGTTGCTTTGGTTTCTTGTTTTATTTTTTCTTCGGTTTCGCTTGTCCCATCCCAATGCGCAGCAATGAAGCCACCTTTGGCGTTCAATGCTTTTTTAAATTCATCGTAAGTATCAACATGCACAATATTTTCATCACGAAATTGTAAGGCTTTGTTGAAAATATTTTCTTGAATTTGCGAAAGCAGATGTTCTAATTTTTCAGCCAAGCCCAACATTTGCAAACTCATTTTTTCTTTGGTATCACGTCTTGCAACTTCCGCAGTTCCATTTTCTAAATCACGAGAACCAATAGCAATGCGGACTGGCACACCTTTCATTTCGTACTCGGCAAATTTCCAACCTGGTGATTTGTGGTCGCCGTCATCAAATTTTACGCGGATATTTTTCGCTTTCAATTCATCCATCAAAGGTTTTATTTTTTCAAAAATTGCATTCAGTTGTTCAGCTGTTTTAAAAATCGGAACGATTACAACCTGCATGGGTGCTAACTTTGGCGGCAATACTAATCCATCGTCATCGCTGTGTGCCATAATTAATGCGCCAATTAATCGCGTTGAAACGCCCCAAGATGTTGCCCAAACCGATTCTTGTTTATTCTCTTTATTCAAAAAAGTAACCTCAAATGCTTTCGCAAAATTTTGTCCCAAGAAGTGTGAAGTGCCTGCCTGTAAAGCTTTTCCGTCTTGCATCAATGCTTCGATGCAATAAGTTTCTACTGCGCCAGCAAATCTTTCATTAGCCGATTTTACTCCTTTAATCACAGGCACTGCCATCCAGTTTTCTA
>CAIQHW010000415.1 GCA_903871715.1 uncultured bacterium | reverse complement strand
TGTGGTGCCGATGCCCACATTTTGTGCATTGATTTTGGAAAACGATAGCAATAAAATTATTGCCGCTAAAAAAACTTTCTGTTGCATAACTATTTGAGGTTTTGCGATGAAACGAAATGTTGGTTTTTCATCTATGCAAAAGTTGAAAAGTTGCTTCAATACAACTATCAGTTATTTACTGTAAAAGCTTGGTATGATTTACTTATTTTCTATTCTTTAAATCATTATCAAAAAATGGCTGGAAAATTGAAAATGATATTTTCAAAAAAACATACCTTTGTCAAAAATAATTTTTGATGAAAAAAAGTTTCTTCATAATAGCATTGTTGGGCATGGCTTTGGTGGCTAAGCCGCAATTTGATATGCCCGACCAACAATCGGTTTTATATTTAAAAACTGGTGAAAAATATACCGCTAAGATTGGTGAATTAATGATGCAAGCTGGCAAATCGGACCAGTTTATTTTAAAACAAAATGGCGATAAGAAAATCATCAAAAAGCTCGACCTAAAAAAGATGATAACCACTATAAAAAAGAATGATAAAGTGGTTAGAAAAATGTACCAGATATTTTATTTGGATAAAACTGGCAAGATACCCGATGTGAATGTGATATTGCTTTCTGAAAATTATTATTTGGCTTACAAATATAAGCTGCCCATTATCATAAAATCGTTGGATTATTATAACAACATCAAGCTGGTATCGTTTGTAGTATTGGATAGAAAAAAGAATGAGTTAGCCGAATTTGATAACAACACCGATGCCGAAATGGTGATGAATAAATATTTTCCCGAGCTGGATGAATATTTAAAGTATCTAAAAGACAACGATTACGAATTTAAACTAAAAACCTTTAGAAAGGGTGCCTATCAATACGCATTCGATATTTATAAAGAAGAACCAATGGATGATTAATAAAGTTGTGTAGAACTATAGTAGCATTTTTAGATTCAAATCATCTTTGCGGCTGATGAATGTCATAGCCCATTTTTACTGATGAAAATAGCTTTGTCCAAAATTATTTCATCATGCCAGTATATCGTCAGGTAGGTTTAATTCCGCAAAAGCGTCACGTAGTTTTCCGTCAGGAAAATGGAAATTTATATCACGAAGAATTGTTTGGAACAGAAGGTTTTGCAGGGCTTTCGTCATTGGTGTATCATTTGTATCCGCCAACCCGAGTGAAAGAAATTGGTAAGCCTTATTCAGTTCGTCCCAAAGTGATGGTAGAAGATAATTTGCAAGCAAGAAGCTATTTAACTTTTGATGCTGCACCAGAAGAAGATTATCTGGATAGCCGCAAAACCATGTTTGTAAATGATGACATGACCATCGGAATTGCTGCACCGAAAAACAGCATGAAAAATTACTTCTATAAAAATGCTGATGCAGATGAAATGTTGTTTGTACACAAAGGCAGCGGTATGTTGCACACCATGTATGGCACTATCAATTTTGAATATGGTGATTACATCGTCATTCCGAGAGGCACGATTTATCAATTAAAATTCAACGACCATGATAATCGTTTGTTGATTGTTGAATCACATGGACCTATTGAAACACCAGCTCGATACAGAAATAATTATGGTCAATATTTAGAGAGTTCTCCGTTCTGCGAACGTGATTTTAAAATGCCACAAAATTTAGTAACGCATGATGAGCAAGGTGATTTTTTAATCAAAATAAAAAAACGTGGATTGATTTATCCTTACGTGTATGAAAATCATCCATTCGATGTAGTAGGCTATGATGGCTGCTGTTACCCTTATGCATTTTCAATTTTCAACTTCGAACCCATCACAGGTCGCATTCACATGCCACCTCCAATTCATCAAACATTCCAAGGCAAAAACTTTGTGATTTGCTCGTTTGTGCCTCGTTTGTATGATTATCATCCACAAGCAATTCCTGCACCTTATCACCACAGCAATATTGACAGCGATGAATTATTGTATTATGTAGATGGCGATTTCATGAGTAGAAATAATATCCAGAAAGGACAAATCACTTTGCATCCTGGTGGCTTGCCTCATGGTCCGCATCCTGGTGCAATTGAAAGAAGTATTGGCAAAAAAGAAACCAATGAATTGGCAGTGATGATTGACCCATTCAATCCTGTGAAAATCACTTCAGATGCCATGAATTTAGAGATTGAAGAATATTACCAAAGCTGGCTCAATGGCGCAAAGCATCCTAGTGTGAAAGAAGGTTTGCTGATGTAATTTAAAAATTCAATTTTTATTGTCTAATCAATCTACTGGAATAAATTTGGGCTGTTG
>CAIQHW010000414.1 GCA_903871715.1 uncultured bacterium | reverse complement strand
GCTACCATTTCCAACAGATGTGCAAAATTAACTGAGCCTGCAATATTTTTTGCTCGTTCGGTTGGGTTAAGATTAGTTTGTGTTTCATTAATTGTGGCATCGTCATTCCAATAATACGAATCTACATTTTGGCCTAACAAAGTAATATCTCTAAAACCTTCGTTGAATAAATTGGTACATTCATTTACGATGGAATGTGCATCACGGCTGCGTTCTCTGCCACGTGTGTAAGGCACAACGCAAAAGCTACACATGTTGTTGCAACCTCTCATAATGGTTACAAAAGCGTTTACACCATTGCTGATTAATCGAGTAGGAGAGATGTCGGCATAAGTTTCTTCGCGTTTCAACAACACATTTACAGCCTTGTGTCCGCTTTCTGCGGTTTTTATTAAATCGGGCAAAGTGCGATAAGCATCTGGCCCAACCACCAAATCAATTAAATGTTCTTGCTCCAATAATTTATCTTTCAATCGCTCTGCCATACAGCCCAGCACGCCAATTAACACTTGAGGCTTTTTCTTTTTGATGTCGTTAAATTGTTTTAGTCTATTGCGCACATGTTGCTCGGCATTTTCTCTGATGCTGCAAGTGTTGATTAAGATTAAATCGGCTTCATAATAATCAGTAGTAATGCCAAATCCATTTTGATTTAAAACTGTGGCAACAATTTCACTATCGTTAAAATTTAATGCGCAGCCATAACTTTCTACATAAAAATTCTTACCGTTTTTTTGTGGATTTTTTTTTTCTATGTCAAGTTGCAATGCTTCGCCTTGGCGACTTTCATCATGTTGCTTGGTTTTATGTTCAAGTTGCAATAAATTATTTTCTATGGGCATTTTTTTTGAAAAATAGTTGTCAAAGGTAAGTCATGAAAAAGCTGGCGACAAAAAAAATGCTGTTACGTTTTTTGTAACAGCATTTTTTTTGTAAAGAAATTAACTAATCTTTTTGAATTTTTTTTGTAGAAATTATTTTTCTGTTGATATCAGAAAGTGTAACAAAATAAAGACCTTTGGGTAAATTGCTAGGATTTACTGAAACAGTTTCATCATTCAATTCTTGTTTGTATACCAACGAACCAAGGATATTATAAACTTCTAAAAACTTTATTTTAGTTGAACTGCCAGAAGTAACTGTGAAACTATTTTGAAATGGAGACGGGTAAATACTGATTTCAGAATTAGCTGAAACACTATTTATTCCTACTGTTTTGCAAGCAATATTAAACTTGTAATAGCCCGAAATGGAGTCTTTTAAATAACCTCCATTTACAATTCTTAAATCAATAATTCCTGTACCAGAATTTCCATTAGGAGTAACATTCATGGTAATTTTCGCAGTTGCTCCTGCAGCAATATAAAAGGTTCTTTGATTAACAATTGGTAAATAGCACTGCACATTATCACAAGTACTAAGTGTCCATACAAAAGGAAAATTAGCATGTTTTGTTCGCTTCCAAATCAAAGTATCTGTATTAGACGAAGTATTTGTAATTATAAGAAATGCCTCTTGGGTTGTATCACAACGTTGAAAATTAGCTACTATTGAATCAACTACAAAAGAATAATATTGTGATT
>CAIQHW010000413.1 GCA_903871715.1 uncultured bacterium | reverse complement strand
ATCAGAAGAAATATGCTTGAACAAAGCCTTAAGATGCTTCATTCTTTCAATAAAGCTCTTTTTACGCAGACACTCTCCTTGGTGTTCGAGAATATCAAATACGTGAAAAGTTTCTCCAATCAATTCTCCGTCAATAAAAAAGCTATGCTGTAGACTGTTTACAGAATTCCATATAACAGTTGGGATGTTGGTTCTTTTGCCCTTGCGATTAAACGCATTGAGAGATTCTTTTTCTTTTTTACCAAGCATAAACCTAACTCCATCAAGTTTATGCTGCAAAGCCCAATCATCATTATCTATAAGCTGCTCTGCTTCATCCTGTTCAATAGGATTGAGCAACACACATTGAATTTCTGTGGGAGTGTCGGGCAAATCATCGCTCACAACATTGATTGCTTCATTAGAAGCCTTGTCAATATATTGGTAGCCCTTTCCCGTCTTTTCCTTGATAAGACTATTGAAAATAGATTTTGCTTCATTTAGCGAAGTGGGCGAATTTGTCTTGCTTCCGGTCTTTAAAGCACTTCCCCTTCGACCATAAGCAAAATTGACAACATAGTTGCCACCAATATCTTCAATGGTGGCGTGATAAACTTTATCGCTAGCGCCTTCTTTATAATAGAGATTGGCAGATTCAATTACAGACATTATATTATTCCTTTATTATCGTTGAATATCAATTCTACGTCGGGCTAAAACTTCATCAAGCATATTTTGGTTTTCAACTCTTGTCAAAGCGTTTAAAAATTGAGGATCTGTGTTGGGGGGACAATCGAGATAAATACGCAATGCCGTCATTCGAACAACAAGGTTTTTGATCCAATCCCTTTCCTCAAAATAATTAACTGGATCTTGCAAGTATTCTTCTATATCAGAAACAGCCTCGGAAAGAACATCAGAAATCATCGTAAAACCTCAAGAGCCTTGTTGATGCCCGCACAAAGAGAGAGCGTACCGGGAGGAAACTACTTGCTTTCTATTTTCAACTTTGCCAAATTATAAGCAATCCCAACAAGATTGTCCCAATTCTTTTCAATATACTCGGCGGGACCGCCAATTTTAGCTACTACATTAGCGGCTTCTTCTGTTGGAACCATTTCAATTGCATCCCAAGGACAAACTTTTAATTCATAGGGATTAGTTTTTTTGCCAGGAATATGAACGCAAACTTCACATCCAACACATCTGTCTAAATCAATTTGACACCAGCTTTGTAGATTATGAAACTTATCGTGTTGTTGAATTTTGATGATGCAGTCAACAGGACAAACTTCTAAACAAGCCTCGCAACCAGTGCAATTATCTGCATTAATAATTGCCAGCTCTTTTGGAAGTTTCTTTCTGGGGAGTTGTTTCATATGAATTATATATCTAAAAAACAGCTATTTTGCAAGAGTCCGCTTTTTTCTAAACCAATCTGGTCTAAGCTTACTGGCTAGTTTATCAAATTTTGGACAGTAAGACTCTGAGGATTTATCTGTGTAGCTGCATAAACAGCGTCCTTCTTTTGTTTTGCGACTTGGTCTTTTTGCACCACTTTTTGCGATTTGTATTAAATATTTTTTCTTTTGATTAACAATTTGTGTTTGAGAAACAAACCAATCAGGTCTAAGTTTACGGATTAGTTTGTCAAAATTTGGACAGTAAGAATATGAAGATTTACTTATATAAGTGACTAAGCACTTTCCTTCTTTTGTTTTCCGACTTGGTTTTTTTGCACCACTTTTTGCGATTTGTATTAAATCTTTTTTCTTTTGATTAACAATTTGTGTTTGAGAAACAAACCAATCAGGTCTAAGTTTACGGATTAGTTT
>CAIQHW010000412.1 GCA_903871715.1 uncultured bacterium | reverse complement strand
TGATAGTTTAAATGAAAAATATCAAGATCTTGATCACAATCAAAAACGATTGCTTAGAGAATTTATAAATAATATTACAAATAGTAATTCGTTGAATTTATTAATAAACGAAGAAGTTGAAACCGTAAAGAAAGAATTGACTGAATTGAGTTCACAGATCGATTCTGAAGTTATTAGAATTAAAATTAATGAAACGGTAAAGCAATTGGACAAGGTAAAACCATTAAAGAGTGTCAAAGACAATCAAGTTATGGTTTTGTTGCTTTCATACGAACTCATAAAAGAAATCAAATCTCAAATTTAATAATATATGAATAACGACAACGTACAACACAAAGGTAAACTGGTAGTTGGTGAAAAAAATCCAAATACTTTGCGTGAAAAATTGAAAGCAAAATTAAAGGATCTTATTCGTAAACAAATGAAAGAAATTTCAGCCAGTGGTGCTGCTGGTGGAAGTGCTGCTGATGGCAGTGCCGGTCCTGTAAAAACACCATATGCGTTTGGTAAAACTAAAGATCCTACAACTGGCTTGGCTGGATACACTCAAGTAGGTAAGAATGCTACTGGTACTATTAACGAAAAAGAAGGTAAGAACTCTAAAAAATCTGAAAAGCCAGAAAAGCCAGAAAAGCCAGAGAAAAAAAGTGGTCATGCTGAACGAATGATCAAGCAGGAAGATCCATTAAGTGTTGCTCAAAAAGCATTAAAGATTGCAACTGATCGTTTGGATAAATATAGTAAAGAAAGAAAACAAGGTAAATTATAATAAATTATATTTAATTTTATGCCGATTAGTTTGAAAAGACTGATGGAATTGGGAAATGAGCCGCAAGCTAAACAACCTGCGGCTTATAATCCTATTGTTGCACAACAATCAACTCCTCCGGGTCAGGAGTTTAATGTTGGTTTAGATTTTACTAGTTTTGAGCGTACAATAGCTGCATTTACAGAAAATGCAAAAAATTCGTTTCAACAAAAACTCATGGGTATTGTTGGCAACAAAAAAGTTTTTTTGCGTGGAAGCAAAGGCTATGGTCAACCTATCAAAGATTATACTATCAATGTAAAGAGTGTTAGTATTGATTTTTATTATGAACGTTATGTAGTTGTTTTCAAAGATGAAGATGACAAAGAATACTTTTTAGAGCCGGGATACAAGATTAAAATCTTGGGTCAGGCACAAATTGTTCCAAAAACACAAAAAAGAAAAAAGAAGGAACAACCTCCGGTTGCACCAGTTCAACCAAATATTAATCTTAGATAATATGAATAAAGAATTACTTGTAGATTGTATTTCATTTGCAGTAAGCCGAGATGTCATTAATGAAATGACAAATAATGGCGGTCCTTTTATAGTAAAAGGTGTATTGCAACGTGCAAATGCAAAAAATCAAAACGGTAGAATTTATCCAAAAGCAATTTTGGAACGCGAAGCCGTAAAATATACTGAACATTTTATTAAACAACGACGTGCGTTGGGTGAATTAGATCATCCAGAAACAAGTGTTGTTAACTTACAAAATGTTAGTCACAACGTATTAGAAGTTCACTGGCAAGGTGATGATTTGGTAGGTAGTGTTGAAATATTAACAACTCCAAGTGGTAACATTTTGCGTGAATTATTTAAGAGTTCAATCAACGTTGGTATTAGTAGTCGTGGTGTAGGTAGCGTAAAAAGAAAAATGGCAGAAAGTGCTGATGAAGTACAAGACGACTTTGAACTTATTGCATTTGATTTTGTAAGCAATCCTAGCACACAAGGAGCATTTTTACATCCATCTGGGCAAATTCAAGAAGGCGTAAATACAATTAAAAATCCGATTACAAATAAATGGGAGAATGTAAATACTATTATTAGAGAAATTTTGGGAGAAATTAAATGAAATATGAATAAACAATTATTATTTGAAACGGCAAAGATAAAAGCAGATTTGTCTTTTGAAATTTTGAAGGAGTCTTCTGAATTTAAAAAATTAGATGAAGGATTTCAAAAATATTTCGAATCATGTCATAAAATGGGTGCAGAATATGGTGCTGCTTTGGCAATGACAGAAGGCACGTTAAATGAAAACGGCGATGTTGATGAGGCGTTTTTTGATCGTTTTAAAGCTAATATTTCTCGTGCAGGTCAAGCTGTAAAGAATCTAACTGGATTAGGAACACAAACCACAGATAGTAAAGATGCTGCTGTTAATTCATTGCTTGCTAATTTTCAAAAGAAATTTGAACCGTTGGTAAATAAACCTGTTGAAACTCCTCAACAAGCAAACACTCCTCAAAAAATTGCTAAAGCAGAAGATGACGGATTGAATCGAATTCAACAAAAAATTGAAAAAGATCCAACTCCTGCTCCTACACCAACAGAAGCAGAAAAAATTGTAGCAAATACACCAAATGCTCCGAAATCTTTAAAAGATAAAATTATCGCAGGTATTCGTGCAAATCCCGGCAAAACTAAATTTTTATTAGGTGCATTGGCATTTGGCGCGGGTGTTGCTGCGGCTGCAATGACAGGCGGCAATCCAGTTGCTGCTAAAATTGCAGGTTCATTGGTTAACGGTATCGGCAGTGCTGCGTTGGCAAAAATACAAGGTCGTACTGGCGCAGATGCTGCTATGAGTGGTATCGGTGGTGCGATTGCTGGTGCTGGATTAGCTAGTGCTGGATTTAACATGACAAATTGGTTAGGTAGTGCTGCTGAACGTGCGGTTGATGGATTACATAATATGTTGGGAGGAGGAGTTCAAGTACAATTCCCTACAGGGCATGGTGCTGCTACTACCGAACCTGCAAATAATTGGTCAGATATAAGTGATGCTAATAGTTCAGAATATCAAGCAACACAAAATCAAATAAATCAAAATGATACAAGTGTTGCAGATACAAGTGTTGCAGATACAAGTGATGCTAATAGTTCAGAATATCAAGCAACACAAAATCAAATAAACACTGATGTTCAATCTCAACAAACTCCAGCACAACAGTCAGTTCAACCTCCGGTTGATCCAGTGACACAAGGTGCTGCTGGAACATCTACTCAAACTGCTAAAAGATTGAGTGCATTGGATCCAAGATCAGCAAGAGTTGCTTTTGATAGAGCGCGAGGTGTGGTGCGCGAAGATGATGAAGAATCAATGTTTGAAAAGGTAGCTGATAATATTTTCAAGTTAAAAAAATCTAGTAAATCTTCTTTAAAAGAAGCTCGTAAATTACAAGCAGATGCTGAAGCTGCATTAAATGATTTCTTAGATGATTTAGGAAAAACGTTTGGTGTTCAAGGCGCAGGAACAGATGCAGGACGCAAATCTGTTATTGAATTCATGAAGAGTCAAGGAACTCGTTTCAAGAGTGTTC
>CAIQHW010000411.1 GCA_903871715.1 uncultured bacterium | reverse complement strand
TTACCAAGTGGCAATAGCGGCAGTTATTTATTAAGCTTGCAAGGCATTATGCCAGATATTGGTCCAGGTCCAACGAATCAGTTTACAACGACGAGCTTACCGATAGCGTTTACGTCACCGTTGAACAATGTGAACACTACTTATTTATACTGGCGTCCAATAGGTGGCACAGGCTATGCTTATACGCAAATAGCCGGCTCACCAAGTGGCTATACAGCGCAAGGTTTAAACAGTGGTGTGAACTATAACTTCTGGGCATTGTATGTGAATGCAGGTGGATCAAGATTCTATAGCCGCATGACCTCACCAATTGGTACTACAACAGGTTGTTCGGGCTTGCAATCAGCACCTGTAGTAACGCATGTAACTACACCTACTGTGCATTGTTCGCAAATGAATGTAAGTTGGACTAGCTCCGTAGCTACAAGTTTGATTCCAGCCAGCTATCCTTATAGATTGTATTGGACAAAAACAGGTAGTGCTGGTTATAGTGTAGCAGCGGTACAAAGTTTAGGAACAGGCTCACAAGCCCAGTTAGGCAGTTACCATATCAGCAACTTAGCCTTAAATCAATCGTATGATTATTACTATCGCGTATTGTGTACAGGAGGAGCGCAGGTGGTATCTGGTGTAACGACGGATGTAACTTGTAGCGGACCTAACCGCATGCCAAAACCAAGTGGCAATGAGCATACGGTATATGAAGTGAATGGTACATACTTTGTCGATGCCGATATACGGGAAGTGATATCAGCTTATGAAGCAGCACACCCCGAAACCCAAGTAAATGATGGACAAGAGCACTATTACGACTTGCATCAGGTGAGCATGCCGAATATCACAGACGAGTTGCCCACACCAGCATCAGCACCTAAAGCAAATTTGGTAGAAAACACAGGCAGCTTTAGTTTGATACCAAACCCAACCACAAACCGAGTGAAAGTAAGCTACAGTTTGCCAAGTGAAAACCAAACAGAAGCGACGATCAACTTGATGGACATGAGTGGACGGGTATTGCGCAGCATCAAAGTGGCACACCCTAACCAAGAAGGTTGGTTGAGTATAGACTTGAATGATTTGAACAGTGGTGTATATCTTATCAATGTACAAACCGAAGGCTATACCGAAACCCAAAAATTGGTGGTGAATAAATAGCAGTTCATGCATCTGTTAAATAAAACACCCCGCAGTACAATGTACTACGGGGTATTTTATTTAATTTAAAAACAGATTGAAAACTAAAGAAATCTTCTAAACTATTTTACCTCCATTACCCAGCCAAATTTATCGGCTTCATTGCCACATTTAATAGCATCTAATCGGTGTAGAATATGATTAGATATTTTGCGTTCAGCCACTGGCTTCACTTTTAGCGTTTTATCATTGTAGCCAAATAAATCAATAGGCGCAATGGAAGCTGCAGTGCCAGTTCCAAAGGCATCGTTCAAAATTCCCTTATCAGCAGCTGCTACAATTTCATCAATGCTTATTTTTCGTTCTTCAACTTTATAGCCTTCATCTTTTAGCAAAGCAATGACACTGCGTCGAGTTACGCCATCTAAAATATTTCCGTCTAAATCAGGTGTAAGAAAAGTATCGCCAATTTGCACAAACACATTCATGCTGCCAATTTCATTCAAATATTTATATTCAACAGCATCCATCCACAACACTTGGTCGAAGCCTTTTTGTTTAGCTTCAATCATTGGAAGCATTGTGCCGCCGTAGTTTCCAGCCGCTTTTATATCGCCTGTGCCGCCATGGCTGGCACGAACATATTTATCAGCCACTAAAATTTTTACAGGGTCGTTGTAATATTTGCTAACGGGAGACATGATGATTTTGAATTGAAAAACTTCGGTAGGTTTGATACCAATCAATTCATCGGCACAATACATAAATGGGCGAATGTAAAGCGCACTGCCTTCTTCTTTGGGTATCCAATTTTTATCCAACTTCAACAATTCCATCAAGCCATTCATAAAAATATCTTCGGGCAATTGGGGCATAGCCATTCGTTTGCCACTATAATTTAAGCGATGAAAATTATCCATTGGGCGAAACAACATGGGGTTGCCAGCCTTATCCAGCACAGCTTTCATGCCTTCAAAAATACTTTGACCATAATGTAATGCATAAATAGATGGCGAAGTAGGCACTAAACCATACGGCACAATTTCACATTTTTGCCATTTTCCATCGTAGAAATCAGCCACCAGCATGTGGTCGGTAAATTCCTTACCAAAAGTTAAATGTTTTAAATCAACACCGCTTAATCTACTTTTTTCGATGGGATGAATGGAAATAGGAAAACTCATTTTGTGAAATTTAGTGCGCAAAGAAACAACTTTTATTCAAAAGGAAATTGACTTTTATCAGGGCAAAAAAAATCAGGAATTAAAAGAAAATTTTACGCTGCAAAATTCTTTCCCTTAATTTTAGCCCGATGAATGTTTCGTATTTTATTGCTTCGAAAATTATTCGGCAAAAGCAAAAAAGTTTTTCGGCGTTAATTATCAAAGTGTCTACTATAGCCACAGCATTGAGTTTGGCGGTGATGATTGTGGCCACGGCAATGGTCAACGGATTTCAAAACGAAATTAGAAATAAGGCTTACAGTTTATGGGGGCATATTCAAATAACGGAATACAGCGATAATCATTCGTATGAAAATTCGCCGATAAAATTATCCAACGAAAAAATTGCTGCGCTGCATCAACTCAATTTTGTAAAACATTTGCAAGCATTTGCCACCAAACCTGGCATCATTAAAAAAGGAGAACAGATTGAAGGCATCGTGTTAAAGGGCATCAACAGCGATTTTGACAATTCTTTTTTTGAATCGTACTTAAAAAATCAACCACAAAATGTGGCGTTTAATGCACAAGCAATTTTTCATTTTACAGATACTACCACTTCTAATCAAATTATTATTTCGCAGAAAATTGCGAACAGATTAAATTTGAAATTGCACGATAATTGTTTGATTTATTTTATCGACAAATCGCCACGGGTGCGCAAATTGCAGGTGGCTGGCATTTATAGCACAGGCTTGGAAGAGTTTGATAAAGCCTACGCTTTTGTTGATTTACGATTGATTCAAAAATTAAATAGTTGGACAAATAATGAAGTGGGCGGCTACGAAATTTTTGTGAACCCTATCGAAAAAATGGACGCCGTTTGTGCCATCATCAACAAAGATATTTTGCCGCTCAATTGCGCTTCACAAACAATTTATCAGCTTTTCCCCACCCTGTTTGATTGGTTAAATTTGCAAAACACTACCGAAGTAATTATTGTGGTTTTAATTTTAATTGTGGCACTCATCAATGTGATTTCGGGCTTGTTGATTTTAATTTTAGAGCGCACACAAATGATTGGCATTTTAAAAACATTGGGCATGAATGTGGGCAGCCTGCGCAAAATATTTTTGTATCAAACTGCGAATATTATTTTGAAGGGAATGTTGTGGGGCAATGCGATTGGCTTGGGTATTTGCGCCATTCAATTTTATGGCAAAATTATTAAACTGCCCGAAGAAACTTACTACATCAGCGAAGTAGCTATTCATTTTAATTGGTGGCTGATACTGGCCATCAACATGGGTTTCATGGCTGTTAGTTTAATGAGTTTAATGTTGCCAGCCATTGTTATCAAATATATTCAACCTATCAAAGCAGTGCGATTTGAGTAATTTTTTGAATACAGTTGAAACAGATTTTGCAGATAAAATACTGATTACAAAACTCATTAAGAAGAAAAAAGGACGACCACAAAACCAATCTGTGGTTATGCTTTTATTTTTTTTGAAACCCCTTATTCTATCAATGTTGCACAATTAATTTCTTGCTAAAATTTCTGCCATCGACTTCAAAATTAACGAAGTAAATTCCGTTTTGCAAAGTTGAAATATTCAATTCCGTTTTGTTGATACCATTTGTTGCAGCCACATTTTCTGCCAAAACTTTTCTACCAATCACATCCAACAAACTCATTTTGATAGTAGCTGATTTTGGTGAATAGAATTGAACAGAAGCCTTATCCATTGCAGGGTTTGGCGAAATATCCAATACACTAAATATGGAGGTATTTGGATTATCAACCGATAAAATTCCAGAATTATTTCCATCCACAATTATTTTGTACCAATTAATGGTAGCACTTTGCGATTGATTTGGAACAGTACCAAGTACAGTTACTAAACTGCCCTTTGCTGTCGCATTTACTATAATTCGATAAGTGGCTACGTTGGTTAATCCCATAGAATCAACATGCACATTAATACAACCTGTGCTGGCTCCTAAAAAAGAACATCTTGGCACACTGCAAGTGTAGTGAATCTTAGCACCATTGGGTAGTGCAGGCAATGTATTTACGCTAGTTATAAAAATAGAATCGAAAATAAAAGTGCCCAATGCAGTTACCGTATCATGCGCCACTTGTAATTGTATTACCGCATTAAAAGCATGGTTTTGTTTGGCATGAGGAAATTGTGAACTATCAGGCAAGATATAACCATGATTGCCCGAATAAGTGTTGGCTGTGCATTGTGCAAAGCCTATTTGGTAGCCCATTGCAAGGCAAAGAAGAGTGTAAATTATTTTTTTCATTTTGATAATTGCTTGTTGCAAATGTAAAAATACTTTTTGCAGAAAAATGGAAAACAATATCTTTAGAAAATTAAAAAAATAACGGCATGGCTAAAAAAATACGCACCCTTTTAGTGATTCTATTTCTTTTGCAAATTAATTTTTCAGTGTTTGCAAATTCTTTGTATAAGGCTGTGGTAAAGGATTCTGCAACTAATCAAAATTTGCAAGGCGTCATTATTTTGGTGAATAATGTTGCTGTTGCATCTACTAACAACAATGGTTCTTTTGCAATTGAGAAAAATGATTTTCATGCTTCAACTATAATTATTTCGTTGCAATATTTTGGCTACAAAACATTGCAAAGGCAAATAGATTTATCAAAAAATGATTTTACTGAATTATCCGAAATACTTTATTTATCAGCTCTTTCACACGAGTTAAATGCAGTAACCATTAGCGGCAGCAAATTTGAAAAACGATTGAATGAAGAACCGGTGTCGATTGAAGTAGTGAAACCAAAACAAATGCAAGATGTAGGTATCACACAAATGGACGACATGCTGAAACGCATACCAGGTGTGGATGTGGTAGATGGGCAAGCAAATATAAGAGGTGGAAGTGGTTGGAGTTATGGCGCAGGCAGCCGTGTATTAGTGATGGTAGATGATATGCCCATGCTCACTTCGGATGCTGGTGATGTGAAATGGGATTTTTTGCCGCTCGAAAATTGCGAACAAGTAGAAGTATTAAAAGGTGCGTCCAGTGCACTTTACGGCTCTTCAGCTTTAAATGGGGTGATAAATTTTAGAACTGGATTTGCCCGAAACAATCCACAAACCAATATTGTGATTCAACAAGGTATTTATGATTCACCCAACAAAAGCTTTGAAAATTGGAGTGGCAATGACGTGTTAAAATTTCATGGTGCAAATTTTTTTCACAGTCAAAAATTTGGGCAATTGGATGTTGTAGTTGGTGGGAATTATTACAACGATGATAGTTATTTGCAAGGCAATTATAATACTCGTGGTAGGCTGAACACCAATCTGCGATATCGTTTCAGGCGTATTGATGGGTTAAGTGTGGGCTTAAATATAAATGCGCAAAAAGCACAAGGCTCTAATTTTTTTGTGTGGGGTGCCGATGATAAAGCCACTTTTATTCATCAAGTTTATCGCCCCGATAGCACGGCTTATTTAAAACCTTCGGGCGGAGTGGATACACCAAAAACATCTTTAAGTTTTTCAAAAACAACTCGATTTAATATCGACCCATATATTACTTACAACACTGCATCTGGTTATAAATTTAAATTACAAAATCGCTTTTTCAATACCATCAATATCAACTCAACCGAACAAGGCAGCAATGCTAAATTTTATTATTCCGAATTGCAAGCCCAAAAAATGTATGCCCATCAAATCATTATCACCAGTGGGTTAGTAGCAAATTACTCGGATGTAAACTCACAATTGTACGGTAATCATACGGCTGATAATTTTGCTTTCTATTTGCAAATGGAAAAAAAGTTTTTTAATAAATTATGGCTTACACTTGGCGGTAGATTTGAAAATTTCAGAGTAGATACTTTTAAAACCAATTCAAAACCGCTGGGCAGAATTGGATTAAATTATCAAGTTGCAAAAGCTACTTTTATTCGTGCATCTATAGGCATGGGTTACAGAGCACCAACTATTGCCGAAAAATTTGTGAGCACCACTGTATCTGCTATCAAAATAATTCCAAATTCAGCGCTGCAGCCCGAAAGTGGTTGGAGTGGTGAACTGGGAATAAAGCAAAGTTTCGCAATTAAAAAAATGCTTGGAATGCTTGATATATCTGCTTTTTATACTCGTTATAACAACATGATGGAGTTTACTTTTTTATTGAATCAGGCAAGTTTTCAATCGCAAAATATTTCCAACACCGAAGTAAAAGGGTTGGATTTATCGCTGTTTACTCAATATCAAATCAACAAAGTAAAAATCAATTTTCATTCAGGTGCTACTTATGTTATCCCTCGTGATTTAGATTTTAACAAACTAAGCAGTACTGAAAAAAAGCTGCGCTATTCTGATACACTCACCAACATTTTAAAATATCGCTACACCGCTTCATGGAAGTCGGATGTAGAGTTGCAATGCAATAAATTTACTTTTGGAAGTTATGTTCGCTACAATACATATTTCGCAAACATTGACCCAGAGCTGGGTGCGTTCTTTCGCTCCATTGCGCAATACACTCAAAATTGGGGACATAAAGACACTTGGATTATTGATGCAAGGCTGCAATATCAACTGAATAAAAATGCAAGTTTAGCCTTTATTGTAAAAAACATGTTGAACTTTGAATATACAGAACGCCCAGGAGAGATAGCGCCAGTGCGCAGTTTCACGATGCAGTTTGTTTATAAATTTTAAAAGGCTATTCTATAATCCAATTTAAAAACAACGATTTGCATTAACGGCTGTTAAACAAACAATCATTTTAAAAAGCAAAAACCTATCTGTTTTCAAAATAAATTTGAGGGTTTTAAAAAACAATTTTCAATGAAAATAAACTTTTCGTTTTTCAAAAATAAAAAAATGATGGCTATGATAACTGCAGTGGTAGCGGTTTTTAGCTTGGCTGCATTTTCAAAAAGTGATTTACTTTTTAACAATGCCAAAAACATGGAGTTGTTTGCCGCTGTATTGAAAGAGCTGAACACTTATTATGTCGATCCTGTTTCGCCTGCGCAGCTTTCAAAAAAAGCAATGGATGGCATGTGCAAAACGCTCGACCCTTACACTGTTTTGATTGCCGAAAACGACATCGAAAATTATCGCATCAATAACAATGAAAAGCACGGTAATATTGGTGTACAGCTTTCAAAATGGAACGATACGGTAATGATTGAATTGGTGAAAAAAAATCAAGCGGCAGATAAGGCAGGCTTGCAAAGCGGCGATTTTATTTTAGAAATTGGTGGCGAAAATGTGGTGGGAAAAAAATTAGAAGAAGTGAATCAAATGTTGATTGGTTCGCCCGGAACAGCAGCATACATCAAGGTTTTAAGAACTGGCACTAAATTGGTTTTTGAGAAAAATATTGTTCGCGAAGAAGCCGAAGAAAAGTGGGTGCCGTACTTTGGATTATTGGATGATGAAACAGGCTACATTCAATTTACATCGTTTATGGAAAAGGGAAGCAAAGAAATTAGCGATGCCATTGATTCGCTGAAACGCCGTTCACACAAGGGTTTAACGAGTGTGGTGATTGATTTGCGAAACAATGGCGGCGGCTTATTAATGGAAGCGGTGAACATTGTAAACTTGTTTGAACCCAAAGGAACAAAAATTGTGGACACTCGTGGACGCTTGACAGAGGCTCAACGCTGCTATTCTACTTTGAATGAAATCAAAGAAGAAAAAATGAAAGTGGCAATTTTAACCAACCATAAATCGGCATCGGCTTCTGAAATTGTATCGGGTTGTATGCAAGATTTGGATAGAGGTGTGGTGATTGGGCAACTCACATATGGCAAGGGTTTGGTGCAGGTTACGAAGCCAATTAGTTTTGGAAATCAAGTAAAAGTTACCATATCAAAATACTATACCCCAGCTGGCAGATGCATTCAGGTGTTAGATTATTCGCATCGCAATGCAGATGGCAGTGTGGCAAAAATGCCCGACTCGTTGAAGCATGAATTTAAAACCAAAAATGGTCGTAAAGTATTTGATGGTGGCGGCATTGAACCTGATATTGAAGTGGC
>CAIQHW010000410.1 GCA_903871715.1 uncultured bacterium | reverse complement strand
GTTTGCAGGACAAACAGTAAAGGTTAATGGCGAGGAATTATTGATCCTCAAAGAAGATGATATACTTGGTGTAATTACGCAATAAGGAGAATATATATGGCTGCGAAAGAAGTAATTTTTGGGAATGATTCCCGTAGTAAAATGGTCGAGGGTGTTAATATTCTTGCTAATGCTGTTAAGGTAACTCTAGGTCCAAAAGGACGTAATGTAGTTATTGAACGTCCTTATGGTGGCCCATCAATTACAAAGGATGGGGTAACAGTTGCTAAAGAAGTTGAGCTCAGAGATAAATTGCAAAATATGGGCGCACAAATGGTTAAGGAAGTGGCAAGCCGCACAGCATCAGATGCTGGTGATGGAACTACCACAGCCACAGTACTTGCTCAAGCGATTGTTAAAGAAGGTATGAAGTTTGTTACCGCTGGATTGAACCCAATGGATCTCAAACGTGGAATTGATAAGGCAACTAAAGCCGCCGTTGAGGCACTTGGATCTATTAGCAAGCCATGTGAAACAAATGAAGAAATCGCACAGGTTGGTAGCATCAGTTCAAATGGTGATGATGAAATTGGGCAAATGATTGCTGATGTAAAAAATGGTGGTATCACCTTCCATTGTTGGGTTCAACGCCATAATAATTTCTTTCACTTCCTGATTTTCAACTCGGCTGATTAAACTGGCAATGTTCAATTCATCTGGTCCGATGCCATCAATTGGCGAAATTACGCCACCCAAAACATGATAAACACCATTGAATTGTTGTGTGTTTTCAATGGCAATTACATCTCTAAAATTTTCGACCACACATATTTGATGTTGCTTGCGTTGCACATTGCTGCAAATGCTACACACCGCATTATCACTGATATTGTGGCATGTTGTACAAAACATAATTTCGTTGCGCATTTTAAAAATTGTGCTGCTAAATTTTTTAACTTCTTCATTTGGTTGTTTTAACAAATGCAACACTAATCGCAAGGCAGTTTTTTTGCCTATGCCTGGCAGAGATGAAAATTCTGCCACCGCATTTTCAATAAGTTTTGAAGGAAATATCATCGCTGTAAAATTAAAAAAGCGAAGAACTTTCTTCGCTTTTTATGTTGTAAATAAAAACTTTTAAATTTCTCTATTGCCATCAAATGCTTCCAACAATTCTACTACACGACTGATGAAACGCCCACCCATTGCGCCATCCACAATTCGGTGGTCATAGCTCATACTCACAAACATCATGTGCCTAATCGCAATCACATCACCCATTGCGGTTTCTACCACCACTGGTTTTTTCTTTATCGCACCCACCGCCAAAATTGCTACTTGTGGTTGATTGATAATTGGTGTACCCATCAAACTCCCGAAGCTGCCTACATTGGTTAATGTAAATGTGCCGCCTTGAGTTTCATCGGGCTTCAAACCGTTGTTGCGCCCAGCATTTGCCAATCGATTTACTTCTTTTGTTAAGCCAATTAAATTGCGTTGGTCGGCATTTTTTATCACTGGCACAATCAAATTTCCATTAGGTGTTGCTGTTGCCATGCCAATATTTATATCGCGTTTCAAAATCATAGAAGTGCCATCAACACTGGCATTCACGTAAGGAAACTCTTTTAATGCTTTTGCCACTGCTTCTACAAAAATCGGTGTAAACGTAATTTTTTCACCTTCTTTTTTCTCAAAACTTTTTTTCACTTTTTCTCTCCAATTTACCAAATTGGTTACATCGGCTTCGGCAAATGAAGTAACATGCGGCGATGTAGCTTTGCTGCGAACCATGTGCTCGGCAATCAATTTGCGCATTCTATCCATTTCTACAATTTCCACATTTCCCGAAGAAATAGTTGCTGGTTTTGGGCTGCTGGTTTCACGTTGAACAGCCGAAGGTGCTGCCACAACTGGCTTTGGAGCTGTATTTGCAGTTGGCTGTTGACTTACAACTTTCAACTTACGACTTTCGACAAAGCTCAAAATATCATTTTTCGTTACTCTGCCGCCTTGCCCAGTACCAGCAATATTTTCCAATTCGCTCATCGAAATTCCTTCTTGCCTTGCAATATTTAAAACCAATGGCGAATAAAATTTATCGCCCGGATTGGTTGCTGTTGGCTGGTTTTGAGTAGCCGTAGGAACAAATGGCACGTCCACTTTCGGTGATGCAACTGTTGTTGTTACTGCTGCCTGACTACTGCCAACCAATGACTGTTCACTCTCAATCACCGCAATCACTTTGCCCACAGGCACCACATCATTTTCTTTGTAAAGCAGCTCCACCACCTTGCCTGTGGCTGTGCTGGGCACTTCGCTATCCACTTTATCGGTGGCTATTTCGAGCAATGTTTCATCCATAGCAATCATATCACCCACGTTTTTTTTCCATTTTAAAATGGTAGCTTCGGTAATACTTTCGCCCATTTTGGGCATCACTAATTCAAATCGAGCCATCGTTATTTTATTTATTGATTGATAATTTTCGGAGCGCAAAGATAATAGAATAACTACTTTTTGGAAATTTCATTTTTACCCTAATAAAATAAAAACAAAGCGTACTTTTATTTTTCAAAATTCAAAATCTTTAAACCACTTAAAAAATTATTTATGGACAACATTTTAGACCAACCAACAGCGCACCCAAACGGTCGGCGCACGATTGATGAAGTATTAACCAACGGCTACAACATGAGCATTGGTGAGGCTTGGAGCCGAGGAACCGACATTTGGAAAAAGAATATCGGTGGCTTCGTTTTGTTTTTAATCATTGCTTTAATCGTTCAAATGGTGTGCAGTTTTATTCCTTTTGTGGGTAGCATTGCTTCCACATTTATTACTGGTCCTGCCATGGTTGCAGGATTTTTTATGGCAGCTTACAAACTTTCGATGTTTGGAAAAGTAGAACAAAGCGATTACACTTTTGGTTTCAAAAAAATTGCCGACAATGCACTGTTTGTGCTTATCAAAATTGTAGTTTCAATCCTCATTTTCATTCCAGTTATCATCAGCATTATTTCTGAAATTGCTTTGTTGGTTGGTTTAAATTATAAAAGCCCTGAAGGCATTAAGCAAGTTGTTGCCATTTTAATGCCGCTAATAGGTGTGGTGTTAATTTGCGCATTGGTGTTGCTATTGGTGAGCGTTTTATTTATGTTGGTTTACCAACTGATTAATGTGTATGGCTTAAATGCTATCACAGCTATTAAAGTAAGTAGCAAAGTGGTGATGAAAAATTATTTCAGTTTTATTTTGTTAGCCATCGTTTGCGGTCTCATCAACATCGCTGGTGGGTTGTGTTTGCTGGTGGGTTTGTTGTTTACCATCCCACTTACTTATTGTGTGCTATATGCAGCTTACGAACAAATTTTTGAAAACAAATCGGCTGCAACTGCTGTATAATTATTTTTCTGCAAAAACAAAAAGCCGCATGAATAATACATCATGCGGCTTTTTTGTGTAAAATATTCTTTCAGTAAAATTAATTATCCAGCATCAGCTAACACTTCTTTCACTTCGGGAACCATGCGTTTCATCAAATTTTCAATGCCCGATTTTAAAGTAATCATACTGCTGGGGCAACCGCTGCAACTGCCTTGCAACATCACATTCAAGATACCATCTTCTTCATGAAATGATTTGTATTGAATAGCGCCGCCGTCCATTTCCACGGCAGGTTTTACATAATTTTCAAGCACTTCTTTTATTTTATTAATTACTGCTTCGCCAGTTAATGGTTCGGTATTTTTATTTTCTTCCAAATGCAACACAATGGGTCTGCCATCTTGCACATATTTTTTTATAAACGCTTTTAGCGATGGCGAAATATCTTCCCACAAAGTTTCGGGATGTTTGGTAATGGTTACAAAGTTGTTCATGATAAACACACCTTTTACAAATGGGAAACCAAACAAATCCATTGCCAATGGCGCATTTTGAGCCGATGCCACATTTTGAAAATCGGCACTTTTGTTTTCTAACAACACTTTGTTTACCACAAATTTTAGTGTTTCGGGGTTGGGTGTTGATTCGGTATAAATATCAATAATGTTGTTGCCAGTGGTTTCCATGACTTATTTTTTTTTGTAAAAGTAAAAATGTTTGTTTCAGATTACACAACAACGGCAATGAAAAAATGTTTTCTAAACCCGTTTTATATCTACCGATTTCTTTTTAGAAAGCATCAGCGGCACACTTTCCACTTCTACAAAGCTGCTATCTAAACCAAACAAGCGATCTTCGTGATAACTGAAATTTTTGATGAGATAATAAAACTCTAAAATAAATTTTTGGTACGCTGGCAAAGTATTTTCATAACTCAAATAACGGTCAATAATTACATAACGCACATCACCTTTGATTTTATATTGCTTCAACGATGGATAGCGGCTCATCGTATCCACTTCGCCTTTTGATACCATATCTTCTACTGCTTTTTTAAACATAGGCAGCAAGCGTTGCTCCATTCTAAACCCTAATCGAAATACAATGCGAAAAACCTTTTGCTCTACATGCGTATAAACCTTGTATTCCATGCCATATGGCTCATCTGTAGTTTCTACATGCAAAAACCAATAAGTGTCGGCTCGTTTTGGAAATTTTTTAAAAATGCTGTAGGTAACTTTTTTCTCGATAAAATTTTCCGATTCGGCAGTGCTTAAATAGACTAAGTGGGTAGCGTATTTGGGCACAGTGGTATCTTCGCTTAATGCTTTTAATTGTGGCAAATATTTATCGATGCGACTAAAATCGGTGAAGGCTTTTTTTAAGCCAGTAGCTTCGTGCCATACCCACATAATGAAAATGAGCACCATCGCTATCAACACTGTTACCCAACCACCGTTAATAAATTTGCTCATGTTGGCTACTAAAAACATGCCTTCAATTGAAAAATAAAAGACCATGTAAAACCTAATGAAATGGGGGTTTACACGTTTTACCACAAAATAATGCACCAATAATAAAGTAGTCATCAACATGGTCATAATAATACTTACGCCATATGCACCTTCCATTCTCGATGACTCTTTAAAATACAACACCACACCCACACAGCCCGCCCACAGCAACCAGTTGACGGATGGAATGTACATTTGTCCTTTAACATTTGTTGGGTAAACGATTTTTAATTTGGGCCACAAATTTAATCGCATAGCTTCGGCTACCAACGTGTAAGAGCCTGTGATTAATGCTTGCGAAGCAATGATGGTGGCAATGGTGGCAATAAAAATGCCGGTGGGCAAAAACCAATGCGGCATCATTTGATAAAATGGGTCGGCATTGCCCAAGCCCAAATTGCCATTGGGCATGGCTAACAACCTAGCACCTTGCCCAAAATAATTCAGCAACAAAGCCGCTTTCACATAAGTCCAACTTACTCTAATATTTACTCTGCCGCAATGCCCCAAATCGGAATACAACGCCTCCGCACCAGTTGTACAAAGGAATACGCCACCCAGCAACCAAAAGCCACCAGGATAATTAACCAACAATTGAAAAGCATAATAAGGATTAATAGCTTTCAACACATACCAATTGCCCCAAATACCCATAACACCAAGCACAGCCAACATACTAAACCATATTGTCATCATCGGTCCAAATGTGGCACCCACTATTTTTGTTCCGTATTGTTGAATGATGAATAATAAAGTGAGTAATGCGATAACAATAGGTATAGTAGGAATATCGGGGTTCAACAATCTTAAACCTTCCACCGCCGACGAAACCGATATGGGTGGCGTAATTAAACCATCAGCTAATAAAGTGCTACCACCAATAATGGCTGGAAAAATGAGCCATCCTTTTGTTCTACGCACCAATGTGTACAAGGAAAAAATGCCGCCTTCGCCTTTGTTGTCGGCTCTTAAAGTGATGATAACGTATTTGAGAGTGGTTAAAATAGTGAGCGTCCAAAACACACAACTTAATGAGCCCAACACCAATGTTTCAGTAATTGGTTTTGTGCCCACAATAGCTTTGAGCACATACAAAGGTGATGTGCCAATGTCGCCATAAATAATACCGAGTGTAACCAATAATCCACCAGTGGTAAGGCGTTGGAGGTGATGATGATGACTATTTCCTTCACTCATAAAATGCGCTTTAAAAAAGCGGTGCAAACGTACATGAAACGATTGAGATGCGCAAAATTATTTTGCGGTGGGGTACTACGATTTTTTACTTACAAAAATGAATTAAATCCCGCATTGAAGAAGGATGTTGGTGTCTGTAATTTTGTGTCAAGATTTTTTTCATAGGATT
>CAIQHW010000409.1 GCA_903871715.1 uncultured bacterium | reverse complement strand
TCACCAACAACCATTATGACCAGTTCCTCGGTTCAATTTACCGACAACTCTACCAACAACCCCACCACATGGGCTTGGGATTTTGGCGATGGTGGAATTCCTGGCACTACTAAATCAGTAGCGCATACCTATGGTTTGCCAGGCACTTATAATGTAACTTTATCAGTAGGAAATAGCGCAGGTAGTAATACCATCACCAAGCAAGTAACTGTTATTTCACCAAGTATGTCAATAGCTGGCACATACAATGTTACCCAAACCGACCTTACCATGTTTTTTTATAATGCTACCTACACTTGTGTTATTACACCAGTTAGTGGTTCAAATACCGATGTTACTTTTTCAAAGTTTGGCAATACTACAAACATGAATGTGGGTGCAACCATAGCAGGCAGTAATCTAACTTTAACAGGAAGCGTTGCAGGCTATAATGATGCCGGTACTGGTACTATTTCTGGTACTACAATAACTTTTGATTATACAGAAACCGACCACAATACTTTTAACACTATACATTACAATGCTGTTTTTGTAAAACAATAAACCCATTCAGCGCAGCCCAGTATTTAATGCTGGGCTGCGCTTTTTTTTAAACAATAATCAAACACAAATCAAACATGAAAAACCTAAAAACACTTTCATTAGCAGCCATTTTATTAGTGTGCAGTACATCTATCATTTATTTAAACTCGTGTAAAAAAGATGCTTGCAAAAATGTAAGCTGCAAAAATGGTGGCACCTGCACCGATGGCACTTGCAATTGCACCACCGGCTATACTGGCACCGATTGTAGCACCACCTTAGTAAGTACCTTTGCTGGCACCTACCACGGCAGCAATTATGAAAACTATGCTGGCTCCACTACACAATCAGTTACTGTAGCAGCAGGCAGCAGTGTCAATCAAATTACGCTCACTGGCTTGGGCATAGTAAGTTATAATTTCGGCTACACGGTAGCTTACAACGAAACAGCCATAAACGCTTATGTAGATTTAAATACCAAAGCCATTACCATTCCTCAACAATTAGATGCTTCGGGCACGGTTTCATTTTCGGGCACAGGTGCATTATTAGCCAACAATAAAATTACGCTTTATTACAACACTGTAAACGAGGTAACTTCTACTGGCGGTGCAACCTATGTTACATTTACTGGTACCAAGTAGTTTTGCCGTAGTTTATCAATTTTCGAATCACAGCAAAGCAAAATATCAGTTGTAAAAAAGGCAGCCTTCCTAAACAGAAAGTTGCCTTTTTTAGTTTTAAATAATTTCAAATTTTACATTACCTTTCCGAAAATTAAAAAAACGTTTTCTACATTTGCCTAATTTTTCAATCAACCCACGATTATGATTAAAACAATTACTCGTTTTTGTTTACTCAATGCCATACTTTTAGTAAGTTTATTATCCACTCAAAGCTTTGCTGGCAGCGCCATTACTTCGTTATTTTCTTTTGGCCCTACACCAGTTTGCATCGGCAATAATGTAACTTTTAGCGATTTATCTACCGCTAGTGCCACCATTACTACATGGAAATGGTCGTTTGGCAACGGTGCATCTATAGCCAATTTTAATGGACAAACGCCTCCAGCTATTCAATATAGCATATCGGGCAAAATAATAGTATCGCTTAAGGTAATAGATAATTTAGGCGATTCGGCATCATCCTCTCAAGTATTTTATGTGGAGAGGGCATTTGCCGATGCAGGTTCTAATGTTTCTATTTGCAGCAACTCTTCTATCAGTATTGGCACACCTGCCATATCGGGTTATAGTTATAATTGGAGTCCAACAACAGGATTAAGTTCAACTACAGTGGCTACACCAACGGCTAATCCATCAGCTACTACTACTTATACTTTAACAACAATTGCATCAAATGGCTGTGCTGCTTCAAGCCAAGTAACAGTTACTAATATTGGTAAAGTTACTGCCGATGCAGGTGTAGATAAAATCATTTGTTCAGGCGGTTCAACTACCATAGGTGCAGCACCAGTTGCAGGCTATTCTTATTTCTGGACATCATCAGTTGGCAACAGTCTATCATCTACAGGCATTTCCAATCCAGTGGCTTCGCCTACCACCACCACCACCTACATCATTACTGCTGCGGCAGCAAATTGTGTGGCTTTTGATACAGTTATTGTTCATACAACACCATCACCCATTTTATCTGCCAATGATACCATTTCAAAATGTGAAGGTGCAACTGTAAATATAGGCACTTCGGCGGTTTCAGGTTATACCTATAGTTGGTCACCAACATCAGGCATTACTTCATCTACCATTGCTAATCCAATAGCTACCACCACAGCAAGCCAATTATATACTTTAGTTGTATCCAATTCATTGCATTGTTCTTCATCTAAAACTGTTTATGTAAATGTTTATAATCCGCTAAAAGCCTTTGCTGGGTTATCACAATTAGTTTGTTTTGGCAATAGTATCTTTATTGGTGGCTCGCCCGTTGTAGCTACGGGTGGTTCTGGCGCATATATTTATAGTTGGACACCAAGTGCCACTTTAAACAATGCTTTACTTGAACATCCCAATGCTACACCATTAACTAACACTACTTATTATTTATCTGTAAGCGATCAAGCTGGTTCTGCTTGCGGTTCGGCGCATGATTCGGTAGTATTAACTATTGCACCATTGCCACATCCTATAATTAATATGCCTACAGAATTTTGCCATAGTGCTACTTCTACAGCCATTACATTATCTGCCACACCTACTGGTGGTATATTTTCTGGCAATGGTGTTCAAAACAATATTTTCTATCCCAATGCTAATTCGATTGTTTTAGGAACACCTTACCCAATCACCTATGCCTACACTGATAATGGTTGCAGCTATGACACTTCAATTTCTGTAGTTGTTTTTGCCACACCAGTTGCCGATGCGGGATTGAATGAAACGATGTGCAAAAATTTAGGACAAAGTTCTGTAATGCTGAATGCTACTGGTGGTTCCACTTATTCTTGGACACCAAGTGCTTCGCTTTCTAATGCTACTATTTCAAATCCAACGGCAAGCCCAAGTGTTACAACCACTTATTTTGTAACCGTTTCGCAAAATAGTTGTTCGGCTACCGATTCAGTGGTCATTACTGTTTCCAACTTTTGCAATGTAGATTCTATTTTAATTGCTAACCCCGACCGTGTGCAAGTGCCTATGAATACTACATCTTCAATAAATTATATTACTAATGACCAATTGTTGAATCATAATAATACTTACAGTTCTTTCATCTTTTTGCCTGCGTTGCATGGCACAGCAACAATTGCTAGCAACAAAGTTTTGCATTATACACCCAACAACAATTACATTGGTTTCGATACTTTGATTTATCAATTATGCGATAGTACTATTGGTTCATATAGTCCACATCAAACCTGCGACACGGCTATTGTTTTCATTGCCGTTGCACCCATTGCCAACAACGATAATTATTTAGTGCATTGTAACGATTCTATTGCATCTAATGTGTTGTTAAATGACCAATATGGCAATGGTGCTTATCCTATTACCATCAGCAACGTTATTTTACCAAAATTTGGTTCGGTGCGATGGGTAAATAATACCACCGTGCATTATGTACCCAACACCAGCTTTGTAGGCAATGATACTTTTGCTTATTCACTTTGCGTAAATGGCTTGTGCAGTGTAGCTTATGTTTATTTTAGAGTGAATTGCGAAAATTTGCCGATTGCTGTAAACGATTATTTGAATGCAGGCAACAATGAAACTACGCCCACCAACGAATTGAACAATGATATTTATGATTCGCTTACGCCATTGATTGTTAGCATCATTGGTGGACCATCGCATGGCTCGGCATCTGTGAATGGCAACAACAATATCAATTACACACCCACCGCAGGTTATGTAGGTTTAGATTCGATTGAATATGTGATTTGCAATGGCGTTGGTTGCGACACAGCTTGGATAATTTTGAAAGTGTATGATAATTCACCCTGTCAAATTCCTAATGGCTTTTCTCCAAATGGTGATGGAGTGAATGATGTGTTTGTAATAAATTGTGCTAATCGTTATCCTAAAAATCGGTTAACCATTTTCAATCGTTGGGGTAATGAAATTTTTAGCAGATTGAACTACAATAACGATTGGGACGGCACTTACAAAAACTCGGTAGTGCCCGATGGCACTTACTATTACATCTTTGAAATCAACGATGGTAATCAAAAAGCAAAAACTGGTTACATAGAAGTTAGAAGATAATTTTTCAAACAAAATAATTATTCATCAACATGAAAAAAACAATTTTATTCTCATTAATAGTGGTGGCAAGTTTCAAAACTTACGCTCAGCAGGACCCTCAATACACGATGTACATGTTCAACCAGTTGGCGATAAATCC
>CAIQHW010000408.1 GCA_903871715.1 uncultured bacterium | reverse complement strand
TAAATAAATTTCACAACACCTGTGGTTGATTATTTGTTTTTTACTGAAAAACTTACCGAAAATCTTCCTCAAATTTTTGTTTCTAATTTTATCCCAACTGATTTTTTAGCTACAATTTTTCGTCCGCCAATTTTTTGATTTTATTTTTTTATAGTTCTAAATTTCTACACTGAATTCATATTTAATGAAGTGTATTCTTAATTATTTTCTAAAAATCAAAAACAAAAATTATCATGAAATATTTAATCATCGTGCTTTTTGTAGCACTTTCAATCAACACAACTTTTGCTCAAAAAATTTCTTTAGATAAAGTACCAGCAGCAGTTTTAAAATCTTTTCAAACAAAATTTCCATCCATTAAAAAAGCAAAATGGGAAATCGAAAATGGAAATTATGAAGCAGAATATGACGAAAACAAAATCGAACATTCGGCTTTATTTAAAGCAGATGGAACATTGATAGAAACAGAAATTGAAATTGCTGTAAATCAATTACCAAAGACAATTACTGATTATGTGGCTAAAAACATGAACGGCAAAAAAATCAAAGAAGCATCTATCATCACCGAAGTTGGAGGTAAAAAAAAGTATGAAGCAGAAGTGGGTGGTAAGGATTATTTGTTTGATGAAAATGGAACTTTTTTAAATTAATTTTCTCTTAACCAAGTGTTGAACAGCCATGCTGTTCAACACTTTTTTACCATTAAAAAAATGAAGAAACTTATTCTGCTGTTGCTGTTGTCGGCAACTATCAATTTTGTATTTGCACAAAATAAAATAACCATTAAAATTGCAGATGCCAACACTACCTTACCATTACAAGGCGTTTCAGTTGGCGATATGAAAGCTGGCATTGGCGGCACAACCAATGAACGAGGTGAATTGCAATTAGAATTACGTAAAGATTCTGCTTATCATTTCAGTGTGCATATTTTTAATTATGACAATGCAGAACAAACTGTGATGGCGAATTGGAATAACAATGAAACAAAAACGATTAAAATTTTTCTTGAACCAAAATCAAACAAGCTCAATGAAGTTCGCATTACAGCCAACAGAACAAACGATAGAATTGAAGATGCGCCAACAAAAGTAGAAGTAATTGGCACCGAAGAAATGAATGAAGAAAGTACGCTGAAACCTGGCAATGTAGCCAGTTTGCTGGGCGATTTATCAGTGATTCACATTCAGCAAACATCAGCCGTAAATGGTAATTCGGTGATTCGATTGCAAGGATTAGATGGACAATATACTCAATTGATGAGAGATGGATTGCCGATGTATGAAGGCTTTTCAGGTAGTTTTGGTTTGCTTTCAATTCCACCATTAGATTTAAAACAAGCTGAAATTATTAAAGGCTCTGCCTCTACACTATTTGGTGGCGGTGCCATTGCAGGCGTTATCAATTTGGTTTCAAAAGAGCCAACTGATAGTTTAACTGGTACTTTATTGGTGAATCAATCTACTTTGAAAGAAACCAATTTGAATTTTTTTGTGGCGAAAAAGAATAAATACACAGGCTTCACTTTTTTTGGCGGACAAAATTTTCAGCAAGCAGTTGATGTAGATCAAGATGGTTTTTCGGATGTGCCTTATGTGAAACAAACAGTATTGCATCCCAAGTTTTTTATCTATCCGAATAAAAAAATAACTATCATCACAGGTTTGAATGCTATAACTGAAAGCCGTATTGGTGGCGATATGCAAGCCATCAATCAAACGCCTGATGCCACACATCCGTTTTATGAAAACAATCAAAGCACACGATTGGCTGCTGATTATAAAGTGATGGCGAATGAAGGCATGCACCATTTTATTTTGAAAGGAATTGTAAGTTGGTATGATAGAAGTGTGTTGCAATCTGACTCATCAGGCAGTAATGTTTTCAAAGGCGAACAAACACAAAATTTTGCTGAAGCCAGTGATATGTTGGCATTTAAAAATCAAAAATTGGTGTATGGTTTGGCTTACAATAGCGAACATTTTGTAAACAAATTTACCACTAACGATTCTATCCAAAGTTATCTCTACACAACGGTTTCAGCCTTTGTACAACATACTTGGAATATCACGCCAAGGTTTTTAACCGAAGCAGGATTTAGATTTGATAATCACAGTCGCTATGGTAATTTTTATCTACCACGATTGAGTTTGTTTTATCGCCCGAATAAAAAATTCTCTATCAGAGTAGGAGGTGGAAGTGGATATAAAAATCCAGCGATGTTTAGCAAACAAACTTTAGATTATCGATTCAATCAAATTACTTTTCCTAACGCCAATGTTAAGCCAGAAAACAGTTTGGGTATAAATGC
>CAIQHW010000407.1 GCA_903871715.1 uncultured bacterium | reverse complement strand
CCTACACGACGCTCTTCCGATCTCATTAACAATTAACCATTCACCATTAATTTCATCATGAGCTATCAATACATTTTTTGCGAAATAGAAAATCGAATTGCCACCATCACACTCAATCGCCCAGTGAAGCGAAACGCTTTAAACACCGAGTTTGTAAGCGAATTGAAACAAGCATTGGAAGCTGTAAAAAATGATGATGCCGTAAAATTAATTTTGCTAAAAGCCAAAGGCGAAGCCTTTTGCGCAGGTGCTGATTTAAGTTATTTGCAACAATTGCAAACCAATTCTTTTGAAGAAAACTTAACCGATAGCAATCATTTAAAAGAATTATTCGCCGCCATTTATCATTTCCCAAAAATTGTGATAGCGCAAATTGAAGGCGCAGCATTGGCTGGTGGTTGCGGATTGGCAACGGTTTGCGACTTTTCATTTGCTACACCCGAATCGAAATTTGGTTTTACAGAAGTAAAAATTGGTTTCATTCCAGCCATTGTGATGATATTTTTATTGCGCAAAATTGGAGAAGGAAAAGCAAAGCAATTGTTGCTCACTGGCGAAATAATTTCGGCACACGATGCGCAACAATTGAGCATGATTAATTTTGTAGAGGAAAAAGAAAACATCAACCAAGCTGTAAATTTATTTTGTGAAAAATTGCTCACACAAGCCAGCACTGCATCTTTACAGCTTACCAAACAAATGATTGCTGATGTGCAACATTTACAAATTGATGATGCTTTAAATTATGCCGCTTCGCAAAATGCACATGCTCGAGCAACAGAAGATTGTAAAAAAGGCATCGCTGCTTTTTTAAACAAAGAGAAAATTAATTGGTAGTTTTTTAAAAATTAAACCACTACTTTTTGTTTTCTATTTGTGCATGATAAGCTTTGCCATAGTTGGCATTCTCAATTCCATTGTGCACATGTACATAAATCATAAACGAAACGGTGATAAAAAATTGCGCAAAAATGGTGGCAATCAACCATCGTTTTTTTTGAAATAAAACTTTGGAAAGAAATAAATAAGAAAACGGGAAACCTACGATGAGATAGTGTTGGAAGGTGATGGCACCATTGCAATTCATAAAAATTCCCAAGCCTAACAAAATAGAAAACAAATAAAATTCGGCTTGATTTACTTGAATAATATAGTTGTTGAATGCTTTTTTCGAAGCTATAATTTTTGCATTTTTTTTAGCATAATCATAAATTCGTTTTACCACATACAAACCAGTAGCAGCCAAAAAAAGATGCGCCACTGCAATTAAATAAAGTGGCATGTTCCCCACAAAAGGCAACTGAATAAATTGCCAAAATTCTTGCCTGATAGAATACATAATATTCAATCCAAGCGCATCCATAAAAAAGTAAAAATAGAAACTGAATTGAAAAATATGTGCCCACGATAATTCGGATGGATGTGGATGCAGCAACAAATAATTTATCCAAGGAATTAAACCTATGCTTCCGATGACACTGCCCACAAACCACCACCAGTATTGAGTTTTAGTTTTGGTAAGATAATCGTAGTAGATGCTAAAAACAACAATGCCGAAAGCATAAAAAAAGCCCGACATGTGCACTTGCCCAGCCATTGCTCCAGCAATTCCCCAAATAAATGCGCCCAATTTTTTTGTTCGATAAGCATTGCCCACAATGGTAAAAAATGAAAATAAAACAATGGTGTCTTGCTCCCAAATTTTTCGAGAAAATAAAACTGCCAACGGACTAACAGCCGCCAAAGCCAGCCCCCAGAGCCATATTTCACGTTGCTCAGGTTTTATTTTTTTAAACACAAAAAAAACAAAACCCAGCAAAACAAATACATTAATGAGCTGAACACCAGTGTCCATGCCCGTTGGAGTGGATGTAAAAAAACTGATAACAGTAAAAACCCACACACTTAATCCAGGATTTACGATACCTGTTGAACTTTCCATGCCCACCAAATTCCAGTTACCCGATTTTGCAGCTGCTTGTGCATGCTCAAACATCCACTGTTCATCACCTTTCCACTCCATATCGGCAGTCCAAATTAATCGCAACACAACACCTGTGATGATGAAAAAAGCAATCAGAATGTTTGATTTCATTTTTGTTTTTGAATTTTTTTAAAAAAAGAGTGTTAATTTTTTTTATTTCTTCTCGATTTTCATTACCTCATTTTTTTGCGCTTGAATATTATTGTTAGGCATATTTTTGAAAATAAAATCAGTCATTTTTCTAAATAAAAAGTATCGTGTATTGCCACCTCCTATGCCATGATTTTTGTTAGGAAAAATAAATTCATCAAACTGTTTATCGGCTTTAATCAAGGCGTTGGTGAGCTCAAAACTATTTTGAGTATGTACATTATCATCAGCTCCACCGTGCATTAATAGAAAATGACCTTGCAATTTATCTGCAAATTTCGAGCAATTATTATTGGCATATCCTTTTGCATTTTCTTGCGGTGTACGCATGTATCGCTCTGTATAAATATTGTCGTAAAATCGCCAATCGGTAACAGGTGCAACAGCCACACAACTATTAAAAACACCAGCACCACGAAGCATACAATTTGTTGCCATGAAGCCACCGTAACTCCAACCGAACATCGAAATTTTATTGCTATCTACCCAATTTTGTTTTTTAAAATATCGTGCTG
>CAIQHW010000406.1 GCA_903871715.1 uncultured bacterium | reverse complement strand
GCATCACCTAGATTGATTTTGCCTTGGCGAATAGATTTAACTTCGGAGCCTACTAATTGTAATCCAGCTTCATATTTATCCAATAAATTGAAGTGGAATGCAGCCGCTCTGTTGTTGATTTCTGTAAACATTTGTTTGCAAAAATAACAGGATTGCAGCAGGCTTTGAGTTTTATTTCATCAAAATTTTTAACGATGATGAAATGCCGATTTCAACATTTTTGAAATGCTGACACAAGCTAAGAGTGAAATAGTAAAGTATAAAAGCATAGTGTTTTTGGGTTGCCATAAAGTTATACTCATTTTAAAGCCTTGTCAGCTAAGGGTTTCACCTTAATCTGTTCAAAAAAAATACTTAATTGAATGTTATCGAAAACTATTTTAACTATGATTAGTTACATTTGTTCCTTGTTCTAAAAAATATTTTAACCACAACAAAAAATTTATGACAACCTCTATCGTGTTAAGTAATAAAGCCAATGAAAAAAATCATTTGGTGTTGTTAATGGATAAAAAATCTTCGGTGCCAACTTCGTTAAAATTGAGCAAAACCAATCTCGATTTTGTGGCTTCGCAAATCAAACAAGAAATCAATTCGTTCAGTGTAGTTGAAAATGGAAAAATTGTTTTGGTAATTGTTTTGGATGAAAAAAAGCAATTGCATCTTACCCACGAGGCATGTCGTAAAGCTGCACACGGAGCGGCTTCGCATTGTAACAAAAATAAAATAAAATTGGTTGAAATTGTAAATGCATCATCCATCAAAAATGCACAATTGTATTTTGCCGAAGGATTGGCATTGAGCAATTATCAGTTCATAAAATATTTTAAAGACGCTGCGAAAAAGAAAAACAGTTTAGAAACAATTACTGTTGTTGGTGAAAATAATTTGAAATCAGAAATTGAAAATTTGAACATCGTTTGTGAAGCGTTGTATCAAGTTCGCGATTTAGTAAACGAGCCTGTGATATCATTAAGCAGTGTTGATTTGGGCAAAGAAGTTTTAAAAGCTTCAAAAAAATATGGTTTCAAAGCCGAGGTGTGGGACAAGAAAAAAATCAAACAAAATAATTTTGGCGGTTTATTAGCCGTGAACATGGGTAGCCCAATTGAGCCTACATTCAGCATCTTGGAACATAAGCCAGCAAAGCCTTTGAATAAAAAACCAATTGTGTTGGTGGGCAAAGGTGTGGTGTACGATACCGGTGGATTGAGCATTAAACCAACACCCGATTCGATGGACCACATGAAAAGCGATATGACCGGCGCAGCAGTGGTTTTAGGCACTTTCATGGCTGTTGCAAAATCTAAATTGAATTTGCATATTATTGGTTTAATTCCTTCCACCGATAATAGAATCAATGGTTCAGAATACACACCTGGCGACATTATTAAAATGCACAGCGGACTTTTTGTTGAAGTTTTAAATACAGATGCCGAAGGGCGAATGATTTTGGCTGATGCATTAAGTTATGCTCAAAAATATGAACCCGAATTGGTGATTGATTTTGCTACGCTAACTGGTGCAGCTGCCCGATTGATTGGTCCTTGGGGACATGCGATTATGGGAAATGCAGATGAAAAAGTGATGAGCGAATTTAAAAAAGCTGGTGATGAAGTTTATGAACGTGGGGCTGAAATGCCTTTTTGGGATGAGTATGGCGATCGTATGAAATCAACCATTGCCGATTTAAAAAACATTG
>CAIQHW010000405.1 GCA_903871715.1 uncultured bacterium | reverse complement strand
AGGTGCAGGCAAAATTCGTAAACCAGCACATAAAGTAGTTGGCGAGCGCAAAGCAAAATAACAATTAGTTAAGTTGATAACGAAAAGAAAGCTATCTGTGCATTTTGGCGGATAGCTTTTTTTAATAAAAACAAAAAAATACAAAACAAAAAAACTAAATAAAAATGATAACAGCAGCAGAAATTAACAAATTAAGATTGCAAACCGGCGCAGGCATGATGGATTGCAAAAAAGCTTTAGAAGCCAGCAATGGCGATTTTGAAGGTGCGATAGATTACTTGCGCAAAAAAGGACAAAAAGTAGCCGCATTGCGCAACGAACGCGAAGCGAAAGAAGGTGCAGTAATTGCATTAACCAGTGCCGATGGCAAAACTGGTATTGCTATTTGCTTAAATTGCGAAACCGATTTTGTGGCTAAAAACGAAAACTTTGTAGCCTTTGCTACACAAATTGCCAACGTGGCTTTGGCTAAATTGCCTAACACGATTGACGAATTGTTGGCTTGCGATTTAGATGGTTTATCTATCAACGACCGCATTACAGAACAAGTAGGACGCATTGGCGAAAAAATTTCGTTGAGCAAATATGAAAAAGTAACAGGCGAAATTGTGGTGCCTTATATTCACATGGGCAACAAATTGGGTGTTTTGGTTTCGATGAATAAAAACTTAGGCAACTCGGTTGAAATTGGTAAAGATTTAGCCATGCAAATTGCAGCCATGAATCCAGTAGCGGTAGATAAAGGCGATGTATCGGCTGAAATGGTAAATCGCGAAATGGAAATTGCTCGTGAAAAAGCTATTCAAGAAGGTAAACCTGCTGCCATTGTGGATAAAATTGCCAGCGGCACAGTGGAGAAATTTTACAAGGAAAGCACTTTGCTGAACCAATTTTTTGTGAAAGACGGCAACAAAACAGTAGCCGAATTTTTAAAAGGCATGGACAAAGATTTGAAAGTAAACTTGTTTAAACGCATTGCGTTGAACTAAACAAATTTTGATAAAACAAAAAAGGCTGTTACCAAAAGTAGCAGCCTTTTTTTGTTTGTTTTATATTTTTATATGACAGAGTGTACTTAAAAATAAATTTTGCAGTTGTGTCGAAGTTACATTTCGACATTTCCTGATTCAAACATATTAAACCAAGAACCGAAGCCCCCAGCGCAAAGGCTATACGCAGCTTCGATTCAACAAATAACAACTTAACGTTTACGGAGAGTTCAGCAATGTCAGAAATTTCGGAAGATATGATGCAATTCATCACACCAGCCTTGCGAATGTGTTGCACAATGGCACGAGTATCAACACCTTGAATGCCCACCATTTGTTCGTTTTCAAAATATCGCTGCACATTTCCATCTGCCTTTGCACGACTAAATTGTGGCATCCAGCTTTTACAAACTAAGCCAGCAATTTGCATTTTGCTACTTTCTATTTCCGATTTTTTTACAACATAATTGCCAATAAAAATATTGGTCATCACCTGTGTTCAATTGCCAATCATTCTTACACAAACTTTTCACTTTTTACTTTCTGCTTTTAGCTTTTTTATTTTACTTTTGCGCTCCAAAAAAATAAATTAAACAATCTAAAAACAAACATGAATCATTATTTACCATTTCTAATTCCTGTATTTGGCATCCTAGCTTTGCTTTATACAGCCATTAAAAGTAGCTGGGTAAGCAAACAAGATGCAGGTAATGACCGTATGAAAGAAATCAGCACTTATATTGCCGAAGGTGCAATGGCATTCTTAAAAGCCGAATATAAAGTATTGGGCTATTTCGTAGTCATAGCAGCTATCCTTTTAGCGGTAATGGGTTATAGCGATGCAGGCAGCAGCTGGGTAATTGCTATTGCATTTATCATTGGTGCAGTTTTCAGCGCATGCGCTGGTTTCATCGGTATGAAAATAGCAACTAAAGCAAACGTTCGTACTGCACAAGCTGCTCGTACATCTTTATCTAAAGCATTAGCCGTATCATTTGGCGGTGGTAGTGTGATGGGAATGGGCGTTGCAGGTTTAGCTGTATTAGGCTTAGGTGGTTTGTTTGTCGTATTAAAACATTTCTTTGCGCCAGGCGCAGCAGTAGGTTCTGACGAAATGAAACGAACAATCGAAGTTTTAACTGGCTTCTCATTAGGTGCTGAATCAATTGCCTTATTTGCTCGTGTGGGTGGTGGTATTTATACAAAAGCTGCCGACGTAGGCGCTGACTTAGTAGGTAAAGTTGAAGCAGGCATTCCTGAAGATGACCCACGTAATCCAGCAACTATTGCTGATAACGTAGGTGATAACGTAGGCGATGTGGCTGGTATGGGTGCTGATTTATTTGGTTCTTATGTGGCTACTGTATTAGCAACAATGGTATTAGGAAGAGAAACAATTTCTAATGATAATTTTGGTGGCATGGCTCCAATCTTATTGCCCATGTTAATTGCTGGTTTGGGTATTATTTTCTCCATGATAGGAACTTTATTTGTTCGTGTAAGCGATGATGGAAAAGCTACTCCTGCTAAAGTGCAAATGGCTTTAAATTATGGCAACTGGGGTTCAATGGCTATCACAGCTGTTGTTTCTTATTTCGTTGTAAAATGGATGTTGCCTTCTACTATGGAATTAAGAGGTTTCGTTTTCACTCCTAACAGAGTATTCGCGGCTATTATGGTTGGTTTAGGCGTTGGTACTTTAATGAGTATCATCACTGAATATTATACAGCAATGGGCAAACGTCCAGTGTTGAGTATTATCCGTCAATCTGCAACTGGTTCTGCTACAAATATTATCGGTGGTTTATCAGTAGGTATGGAATCTACAGCAATGCCAATCATTGTATTGGCTGGTGGTATTTTCGGTTCTTACTTATGTGCAGGTTTATATGGTGTGGCTATCGCTGCTGCTGGTATGATGGCAACAACAGCTATGCAATTAGCTATTGATGCTTTCGGACCAATCGCTGATAACGCAGGTGGTATTGCTGAAATGAGTGAATTACCAAGTGATGTTCGTGAAAAAACAGACATTTTAGATGCAGTAGGAAACACTACAGCAGCATCAGGAAAAGGTTTTGCAATTGCTTCTGCTGCTTTAACAGCGTTGGCATTGTTTGCTGCTTTCGTAGGTATTGCAGGTATTGATGGTATTGATATTTATCGTGCTGATGTGTTGGCAGGTTTATTTGTAGGTGGTATGATTCCATTCTTATTCTCTTCCTTTGCTATTGCGGCTGTAGGTCGTGCAGCAATGGCGATGGTTGAAGAAGTTCGTCGTCAGTTTCGTGAAATACCGGGTATTATGGAAGGAAAAGGAAAACCTGAATATGATAAATGT
>CAIQHW010000404.1 GCA_903871715.1 uncultured bacterium | reverse complement strand
GATTTTATCGGGATAACAGCAAGTGTTGCAGAAAATAACCACTTCAATTTACTTTGAAGAAAGGGTGAAAATGTGAGGTAAAAGCTCACAGTTTTGTTTGGCAACAAACAAAGCGAATAAACCTTGTGGGCTGAAAGACCAAATATACCAACGCCCGAAGACTACTCGTTTGAAAATTTTGGCGAAAGCAAAAATTTGCGTTGGGTGGGTAGGTCGTTAGAGTTGTGTTGCGAAGCACAAACCAGATAAATGATAACAGTTTCGAGCAATCGAAAAACAGAACCCGGCTTATAAACTGACAGTATTTTTTTTAGAAAATTTTAAACCAAAACTATAACTAAATATGAAAAGAGTATTTTCAATCAGCATCATTTCCTTTATTTCTTTTTCAGCATTCGCACAAAATCAAAAACCAACAAATATAGCTACAACAGCAGTTTCAACACCATCGGCAAAAAATGTGCAAACTATTTCTGCCACAGGCAATCAAACAGTAAACATTAACACGGCAGATAAAAACAAACCCACAACAGCATCTAATAAAAATGATACAACGATTGTAAAAGACGCTGTGGATGCTACTTTGAGCTATTATCGTGTGAAAAATTCGAGCGGCACATTATTAACGCAAGGCAAATTGGTGAAAGGCATTAAAGAAGGTTTGTGGCGTTTTTATTATGATTTTGGTGCGCCATTTAAAATGGAAGAATATCATTTGGGCAAAAAGAATGGTGTGGCTGTAACCTACGACCGAAGCGGCTTTATACAATATGATGAAACATATAAAAACGATGAATTGGATGGAATTTCGCTGCATTATATTAATGGAGGAAAAGTGAAATCGCAAATTGAATATAAAAAAGGAAAGCTGGATGGACATAAATTAATCAACTACGATGATGGTAATGCTCAAGAAGAAAGTTATTGGAAAAATGGCATCAAAACTGGCTCTACAAAATGGTTTTACCAAAAAAATGTGTTGATGATGGAGTCGGAATATAAAGATGGAAAGTTAAATGGTGTTACTAATACTTACAATGAAAAAGGTAAATTAATCAAAACTGGTAAATATATTAACGACTTGGAAGATGGCGAATGGAAAGAGTTTGACGATGATGGCAACACTATTAATTTAACAGTTTATAAAAATGGAGTGGTAGGAATGGGAAAAGTTGACCCACAAAAAATATTAAAACAACAAAAATAATTCGCTTAATAATTTCAAAAATAAAAATCAAAAAATGGTTGCCGAACAAAATTTAATTTCCGATTGGGTGCAACCACATTTGGTAAATGTAAGAGATAAAATAGGCGCTGTACAAGGCGCTGAAGGCAGTTGGGGAAATTTTGAAAAACAAATTTTATTATTGGTGAATTCAACCAACATACGAAATGATGAGGCATTGTTGAAGAAAGTGATTTTGCTTACCGCCGATTTTTGCGACAAGGATTTTTATTTTTTGCCGATAAATTTTTCCGAATTTTCGTTGTTAGAAATCACACAATCATTGGGTGCTGAAAAAATATTTGTTTTTGGTTTTACACCTACACAAGCAGGAATATTTATGCAAGGCTTATCTGATGAGCCTTTGGAGCTGCAACAAAAAACAATTTGCTTTTTGCCATCGGTTGAAAAATGTGTAACCGATTTGGATTACAAAAAACGATTTGGACAAATTTGGTTGAAAATTTTACAAACAAAATGGATAACTAAATGAGCGAATTACTATTTATTACTTCCAACAAACATAAATTGATGGAGATTGAAAGCAAGATTGGTAGTAGCTTTCGGCTAAAAAATTTAAACGACATCAATTTTCATGAAGAAATTCCTGAACCATTTGAAACGATAAGTGAAAATGCCATTGCTAAAGTAAAATTTATTTTCG
>CAIQHW010000403.1 GCA_903871715.1 uncultured bacterium | reverse complement strand
TTGCAAATGGAAGGCATTGCCGATTTACTGAATGAACATTTTGAAAATCGGGTTGAATTTTTTATTCACCCCGACCCTTGCACAGCAAGCTCTTGCAGCATTTGTCAAATTGAAAATTGTAAAGAACGAAAAAATATTTTTGAAAAAAAATTAGATTGGACTTTAGAAAATGTGTTGGAAAATAAAGCACATACAGCACATTAATCTGTTTTAAAATTGAATAATGGAAGCTTATAACATCGTTTTTATTTTCCTCACTATTTTATTGTCAGAATTTTTTTCGGGCTATGAAATTGCTTTTATTTCATCCAATAAATTGAAGATTGAATTAAACAAAAAGCAAGGAAAATTGAGTGGAAAAATTTTAGGGAAATTTGTGAAGCAACCTTCGCATTTTATAGGCACCATTATGGTTGCCAACAACATTGCGCTTATTTTTTACTCTATTTTAATGAGCACCGTTTTAGATAAACCACTCGATATTTTTTTAGTAAAATATACGCACCATGTACATTTGTTTTCACTATTAATCAGCACCATTATTTCAGCCATTGTGATTTTAATTTTTGGCGAATTTTTACCCAAAGCACTTTTCAGAATTAATCCAAATGGCGTTTTAACTTTTTTTGCGGTGCCATTTTTATTCGTGTATTGGTTGCTTTCGCCCATTGCATTATTGTTTGCCGAAATGGCAAAATGGTTGTTGAAAGTGTTTACTGGCTTGAAGTTGGAAGAAAAAAAACCTGTTTTTGAACGAGCCGATTTGGAACATTTTATTAAACAAACACAACCGCAGGAAGAACACAATCAAGAAATAAACACCAATTTTTTTGAAAACGCTTTGTATTTAACACAAGTGAAAGTGAGAGAATGTATGGTGCCGCGAATGGAGCTAGAAGTGATTGATGTAAAAGATTCGATGGAACAATTGAAGCAACGATTTATTGATACAAAAATGAGTCGATTGTTAGTGATTGACGATGAATTGGATGATGTAATGGGTTATGTGCATCATCAAGATTTGATGAAAAAACCAATCAGCATTCGAGCTATTATCAAACAAATTCCACCTGTGCCCGAAAGCATGCCTGCAGTTGATTTGATGAATTTGTTGATGAAAAGCCACAAGAGCATGGCTTGGGTGGTGGATGAATTTGGTGGCACTGCTGGCTTGGTAACTTTGGAAGATATTTTAGAAGAAATTTTTGGTGAAATAAAAGATGAACACGATATGGCTGAAGAGTTGGTAGAAAAGCAATTAGCCGAAGATGAATTTATTTTTAGCGGACGCATTGAGATTGATTATTTAAATGAAAAATACGCCTTAAATATTCCACATGGCGATTATGAAACCCTTGCCGGATATATTGTTGCGCATTATGAAAACATTCCAGAGCAAGATGAGAAAATAAATGTCGACAACTTTGAGATTCATATTTTGATGGTAAGCGAAACAAAAATTGATACCGTGAAAATGAAAGTATTGCCTATCTAAATTGATTTTTTATAAACTAAAATCAATTTTTATTGTTTGTAAAATCACTTCAATAATTTGGCGAAATAAAATTATTTTCGCCCTTCAATAAAATAGAGATGGAAAGAATAAACTGTTTAATTATTGGCAGCGGTCCAGCAGGATATACTGCCGCCATTTATGCTTCACGAGCCAACTTAAAACCATTATTATACACGGGTTTAGAGCAAGGTGGACAATTGATGCAAACTACTGATGTAGAAAATTATCCAGGATATCCAAATGGTATTTTAGGACCAGAAATGATGGAAGATTTTCGAAAACAAGCCGAACGAATGGGCACTGATATTCGTTATTCAATTGTAACAAAAGTTACTGCTGGAAATCCTTATCACATTGTTGAAATTGAGGATGGCACAGTGATAGAAGCTGCCACAGTAATTATTTCAACAGGTGCAAAAGCAAAATGGTTAGGCATGCCAAGTGAGCAAAGATTGAACGGCTATGGTGTTTCAGCTTGTGCTGTGTGCGATGGTTTTTTTTATAAAAATATGGATGTAGCCATTGTAGGTGCTGGCGACACCGCTTGCGAAGAGGCTTTGTATCTATCAAAATTGTGTACGCATGTGCATATGTTGGTGCGTAGCGAAAAAATGAGAGCATCGAAAGTGATGGTGCAACGAGTATTGGATACAAAAAATATCACTGTGTATTGGGATACTATAACCGATGAAATATTGGGTGATAAAGGCGTTGAAGCAGTGAGAGTGAAGAATAATAAAACCCACGAAATCAAAGAAATACCAGTGAAGGGCTTTTTTGTGGCCATTGGACATACACCATCATCCGAATTATTTAAAGGTTGGATAGATATGGATGAACAAGGCTATATCATTACTAAAGCGGGCACTACACAAACCAATGTTGCTGGCATATTTGCGGCTGGCGATGTGCAAGATAAAAATTATCGACAAGCGGTAACATCGGCTGGAAGTGGCTGCATGGCGGCTTTAGATGCCGAGCGATATTTGGCGCATCATGGGTTGTAAATTTATTTTGGAAGAAAATTTGGCTTTCTTTTCATTTTCTTCCAAACAAAATAAACTGGAATTCCCAATGCGACTATTGCCAACCCTGGATAAGAATAATTTGGTTTCATGATTAGTAAATCGATGCAAATCAGCACCGCCAATAAAATATAAATTGCTGGCAACACAGGATAACCAAAGGTTTTGTAAGGTCTATCGGCGTTAGGTTGTTTAATTCGTAAAATAAAAACACCAACAATAGTGAGTATATAAAAAATCAAAACGGCAAAAATTACATAGTCTAATAAGTCGCCGTATTTTCCTGAAAGACATAAAATACTGCACCAAATAAATTGAATCCACAACGCAAATTCGGGTACATTTTTAGCATTGTTATTCCTCATTTTCTCAAAAAATAAATTGTCCATTGCCATTTGCTGATACACTCTTGCACCTGCTAAAATCAATCCGTTGTTGCAAGCAAAAGTAGAAATGATAATCAGCAAAGCCATGATGGATGTGCCAATGGAGCCGAACAAAATATTTGCTGCCGATACACCAACTCTATCATTTGGTGCAAACATGATTCCCATTTCTTTCATCGAAGTTGAATTAGGAGTGCCAAAAAATGGGAGTAATTTCAAATAAGCTAAGTTGGCTAAAATGTAAATGATGGTTACGATTGAAACGCCAATTAACAAACTTCGTGGAATATTTTTTTTCGGATTTTCAATTTCGCCAGCAATAAAAGTTACATTGTTCCAAGCATCGCTGCTGAATAAACTGCCTACCATCCCTACGCCCAATGCCATGATTAATCCTAAGTTGGTGAGCGATGAAGTAACAACTTGATGGTTGTTTTTGTCGATGGAAAAAGTTTCAGCATTCCAAAAATGGTGCAAATTATTTTGCCAAATAGTTGCATCGGTTGCGAAAAATAAACCCAAAAAAATCAACCCAAAAAGTGCCAACAATTTTGCCGAAGTAAAGATTCTTAAAATTATTTTTCCATACTCAATACCTTGTGTATTTAAAAACGTAAGCACTGCCAACATAGCAATACCAAGTATTTGAGCACCTGTGATTTTTATAAAACCAAAATCGTGTAGTACATTATTTTCGCTTAGTGCTGGAAAAAATACACCAACAAATTTCGAAAAACCAACTGCCACAGCAGCTATAGTTCCGCATTGAATCACAGTGAATAATGTCCAACCATACAAAAATCCAACAAACGGATTGTAGGCTTCTTTTAAATAAGTGTATTGTCCGCCAGCTTTGGGCATCATGCCTGCTAATTCGCCGTAGCTTAACGCTGCTAATAAAGTCATTACACCTGCAAAAATCCATAACAACAACAACCAACCTGCACCGCCCACAGTCCTTGACATATCGGCACTTACAATAAAAATGCCGCTGCCAATCATGCTGCCTGCAACAATTAATGTGGCATCAAACAAGTTGAGTTTTTTCATTTAAAAAATTTGAACTAAAGTAATACAACAAAATATTTTTTAGCGATGATGGTGCATTTTATTTTTACATTTCATTAATGAGGAAACTGCGAAATAAAATCTTTACTCAACATTTCATTCTAAATTTGCAACAATGAAAAAATATTTTTCGTTGCTCATGATTTTATTTTTTGCAAACACTTTTTGTTTTGCACAAAATAAACCTTCGGCAAAAATGGAGAAAAAGATTATCGAATTTAGCGGCATGGTCTTGAGCAGCGATAGCTTGGAAGTATTGCCCTATGCGGTTATTTTCGATAAAAATACGGGCAGAGGCACTTACTCAAATTATGCTGGTTTCTTTTCTTTTGCGGCTGCCGAAGGTGATACAATCTATTTTAATTACGTGGGCTATAGAAGAAAATTGGTAAAAATTCCAACCAATTTAGCTGAAGATAAATATAGCATGGTGCAGCTGCTGTCAGCTGATACTGTGAATTTGCCAGTAACTATCATTCGCCCTTATCCTAGACCAAATGAATTTAAGCACGCATTTTTAAACCTGAAAATTCCAGATGATGATATGGATAGAGCCGAGAAAAATTTGAAACGAATGAGCGATTATGATTTACGAATTTCGGTGCCTGTGGATGGCAGAGAAGCCGCCAACACTTACATGCGCAACTACGCCAGCACTTATTATTACAAAGGGCAAATTCCGCCACAAAACATTTTTAACCCATTGGCTTGGGCTGAATTTTTTCAAGCCTGGAAACGAGGCGACTTTAAAAAGAAACAATATTATTGATTGATTTTTTGAAGAAATTTTGTTGCACTTTTGCAATTCCAAATCCAATTTTATGTCCATCGTTCAATCTGTTTCTGAAAAGTATAATGCCCGTGGCGTAAGCTCTACCAAAGAAGAAGTGCATGCGGCTATCAAAAATTTAGACAAAGGAATTTTTCCAAAAGCATTTTGCAAAATCTATCCCGATTACATTTCGGGCGATGAAAATTATTGTTTGATTAGCCACGCCGATGGTGCTGGTACTAAATCAATTTTAAGTTATTTGCTTTGGAAAGAAACATCTGAAATGCAGTGTTGGAGCAATATTGCGCAAGATGCTATTGTAATGAACACCGATGATTTGTTGTGTGTAGGTGCTGTCGAAAATATGTGTTTCACATCCACCATTGGCAGAAACAAAAATCACATCAGCGGCGAAATTATTGCTGCTATAATTAATGGCAGTGCTACTTTTTTTGAAACAATGAAACAGCATGGTGTTCAAATTCATTTTATGGGTGGCGAAACGGCTGATGTAGGCGATTTGGTGCGAACCATTATTATTGATGGCACGATTACATGCCGCATGAAACGCAGCGATGTGATTGATAATGCCAACATTAAAGCTGGTAATGTGATTGTAGGTTTTGCATCTTATGGACAAACAAATTATGAAAACGAATACAACAGTGGCATTGGCAGCAATGGCATTACATCGGCAAGGCACGATGTGCTTGGTAAGTTTTATGAAAATACTTTTCCCGAAAGTTATGACCCCATGGTGGCTGAAAACGTACGATTCACGGGCAGTTGCCGATTAACAGATATTGAACCAGAAACAAAATTATCGGTAGGAAAATTGTTGCTTTCGCCCACGCGAACTTATTTGCCTGTGGCGAAAAAAATATTTGAAACCGTGGGCAGAAAAAACATCAATGGCATGGTGCATTGCAGTGGTGGTGGGCAAACCAAGGTGTTGCACTTTGTAGATAATTTGCACATCATCAAAAACAATTTGTTTGATGTGCCACCTGTTTTTAAACTCATTCAACAACAATCGAAAACCGATTGGAAAGAGATGTATCAAGTGTTTAACATGGGGCATCGGTTAGAAATGTATGTGGATGAAAGCCTTGCCCAGCAATTGATTGACATTGCCGCATCATTTAATTTACCAGCACAGATTATTGGCAAAGTAGAACCGGCGAATGAAAAAACGGTTACGTTGCAAAGCCAACATGGCACTTTTATTTATCACTAAATATTTTTAAAACATGGCGAAACGCAGCAATGATATGCCTTTGAGCGAAGCAATTCAACAAATGTTGCGCAGCTATCAATTGGCGGATAGAGTACAATTAGCAGATTTGGTGGCTAATTGGGAAACACTGTTTGGCAAAACAATGGCAAAATATTCTAAACCCACCTTTATTAAAAACGGCGATTTAAAAATCCATGTAACCCAAGCACCGCTAAAGATGCAGCTACAATATAATCGCGATAAAATTGTAAAAATCATCAACGAACATTTTAAAACCGAAGTGGTAAAATCGGTGAGTATTGTATGAAAAACAATTTTATTTCCCAATTAATTCATTTAGCTGTTCTTTAAATATTCAACTAAAATCAGCATATTTGCGCTTCAATTTTAAATTGAAAAATCATTCAAAACATATAGTTGGTGGACTTTTGCTGTTATCGTTGTTGGTTGCAAATGTTGCAATTGCAAAACCTTCGCGATGGAAGAATCAATTTTATAAAAATCCAAACTATTTCGACTTTGGTATTTGCACTGGTTTAGGTAATTATTATGGCGATATTGTTCCCACTTTTTTTTCTTTTCAGCAATTGCATCCTGAT
>CAIQHW010000402.1 GCA_903871715.1 uncultured bacterium | reverse complement strand
TGGCGGTAAATAAATTCCTTCGCTAAGTAGGTGATGAAAGAATTTGTTGAACAACGGAATATCGCATTGCGAAGCAGTTTCAAAATCTTTTACTTTATGTTCGCCAAAATGAACGCTAATCATACTACCCATGTGATTAATGGTGTGAGCAATACCTTTAGCAGCCAATGTTTCGTGCAATTGTTGTTTTAATAAATTGCCAGTTGTTGCTAAGTCAGCATAAATATTGGGATTGTTTTTTAAGATGGAAAGTGTTGTCAATCCTGCTGTTACAGCCACTGGATTGCCACTCAAAGTACCAGCCTGATAAACTTTTCCAACTGGTGCAATGCACTCCATGATTTCTTTTTTGCCACCAAATGCGCCTACTGGCATTCCGCCACCAATCACTTTTCCGTAGCAAACTAAATCGGCATTCACTTTTAATTTTTCTTGTGCACCACCTTGTGCTAATCTGAATCCTGTCATCACTTCATCAAAAATTAAAACAGCCTTATGTTCATTACACAATTTGCGTAAGCCTTCTACATAGCCTTCTTCGGGTAAGATGCAGCCCATATTGCCAGCCACTGGTTCTAAAATTATTGCAGCAATTTCATTCAGATTTTCAGCGAATAATTTTTTTACGGCTTCTAAATTATTGTAAGGTGCAGTGAGCGTATCATTACTTACACCACCAGTTACACCAGGTACGGTTTGAATATCAAATGTTGCCAAGCCACTTCCAGCTTTCACTAAAAAAGCATCAGCATGACCATGATAACAACCTTCGAACTTGATGAATTTGTTTCTGCCAGTATAGCCACGAGCTAATCGTAATGCACTCATGCAGGCTTCTGTGCCGCTACTAACCAATCTAATCAAATCAATATTGGGAGCCATTGATTTGATTAACTCTGCCATTTGTGTTTCCAGTTCAGTTGGTGTGCCAAATGAAATAGCAGTTTTAACTTTTTCAATCATAGCATCCACCACTTCTTTATGACAATGACCTAAAATCATTGGTCCCCACGAGTTGATATAATCAATATAATTATTGCCATCTACATCAGTTAAATAAGCTCCTGATGCAGATTGCATGAATATTGGATTGCCTCCAACGCTTTTAAATGCTCTCACCGGTGAGTTTACTCCACCTGGAATATGTAGGTGTGCTTTATTAAATAAATTCAGACTTTGTATTGTGTTCATTTTCTTTTTTAGATTCACTTTTAGCTAATTAATTTCACTACATCTTTCGCAAAGTAGCTGGCAATCAAGTCTGCGCCAGCTCTTTTGATAGAAAGAGTTGTTTCTAAAATAGTTTGTTCTTCATTCAACCAACCCCGTTGTGCTGCCGCTTTTATCATCGCATATTCACCGCTTACATGATAAGCACTTACAGGAATTTTCACAGCATTCTTTGCTTCACGAATAATATCTAAATAACTCAAAGCAGGCTTTACCATTACAATATCAGCACCTTCGGCTTCATCTTGCAACACTTCTTTTATGGCTTCAATTCTGTTAGCAGGATTCATTTGATACGATTTTTTATCGCCAAATCCTGGAGCAGAATCTAATGCGTCTCTGAACGGTCCATAAAAACAGGAAGCATATTTTGCGCTATACGCCATGATGCCAGTTTTGGAAAAATTATTTTGTTCCAATGCTTTTCTGATGGCTAATATTCTTCCGTCCATCATATCGCTTGGTGCAACAAAATCAGCCCCAGCAGCGGCATGAGATACACTCATTTGTGCCAACACATCTACTGTGGCATCATTTACAATTTCATTATTTTCCACAATCCCATCATGCCCATAAATCGAAAATGGGTCGAGTGCTATGTCTGTCATCACCAACATTTCGGGGCAAGCATTTTTTATTTCTTTGATGCTTCGTTGCATCAAGCCATCAGCATTTAATGCTTCTTTGCCGATGTTATCTTTTAAATTATCATTGCATTTTACAAACAATAAAACACTCTTCAAATCCATATTCCATAAGGCTTTTACTTCTTTCACCGTTTCATCTAAACTCATTCGGGAATAATTGGGCATCGAAGAAATTTCCTCTTTATAATTTTTTCCTTCGTTGATAAAAAGTGGAACGATAAAATCATTAGGTGTTAAATGTGTTTCAGCAACCATTGCTCTGATGGCTGGAGATTGACGCAGAATTCTATTTCTATGAATCATTTTTTTGTTTTTACATTATTACCGAAACTCTTTCACCGCTTCCACAAAGGCTTTGGCATGGTCAACCGGAATATTTGGTAAAATACCATGCCCTAAATTCGCAATATATTTTTGCGTTCCAAATTCATTAATCATTGCTTTTACATCTGCTTTTATTTGTGGAATGGGCTGCAATAATTTACATGGGTCGAAATTTCCTTGCAAGGTAATTTTATTAGAAGTAGCCTCACGAGCCATTCTCGGGCTAATGCACCAGTCCAATCCTAAGCCACTTGCTTTTGAATTGGCTAAATCTTTCAATGCATACCAACTTCCTTTTGGAAATAAAATCACAGGAGCATGAGTGTATAAAGCTTCTGCAATTTGCTCCAAATAAGGTTGTGAAAATTTCTTAAAATCTTCAGGCGATAACATACCACTCCAGCTATCAAAAACTTGCACTAAATCTGCTCCTGCAGCAACTTGCAGTTTTAAATATTCAATTGTAACGTCTGTAATTTTTTGCAATAATTGATGAGCTAATTCAGGTTCTGAAAAACAAAATTGTTTGGCTTTATCAAAACTTTTACTGCCTTTGCCTTCTACCATATAACACAACAATGTGAATGGAGCACCAGCAAATCCTATCAACGGAACTCGGTTATTCAACTCTTTTTTTATCAGTTTCAAAGCATCATAAACATAATTCAAATTATGCTCTGCATCCCTTACTTGCAAGGCTTCCAAGTCATTTTGTGTGGTGATTGTTTTGGGCAAAAATGGACCTTTGTTTTCTACTAATTGCACTTCCAAACCCATTGCTTGCGGCAGCACTAAAATATCCGAAAACAAAATTGCAGCATCAACACCAATTTGGTCAACAGGCTGTAACGTAATAGCACAAGCCAATTCGGGCGTTTGCACTCGTGTAAAAAAATCGTATTGATTCCGCAATTTGATATAATCAGGCAAATATCTTCCTGCCTGACGCATCATCCATACTGGGGGACGATTTACTTGTTCGCCTTTCAAAGCCTTTATTAATAAGTGTTCTGTCATTTTCTGAAATAATTAATTACGGAGTCAATAACTGATTCTTCCGTTTTTAGTTTTGCAATTATAATGTTTTGAAATCCTTTTTGATGAAGAAATGCTGCTGTTGTTTCGGCAATGCTGAAATCGGGCGTAACAGTTTTTAGTTCATTCTTCATTAAAAAAGCTTCTACTTGCGATGGGCTGAAAAACATTAAGCCATTTATATTTTCAAATTGATGTGGAATTAACATTTTAAAATAAATCACACATTTTTCAACCGAAATATTTTTTTCTTCTAAATCAAAAATCCATTCTTCTAAATGCTCATCACCACAAAAAAACAAAATGGATTTGATGTCATACTTTAAAATTTCTTGTGCTAATAATTTGCTTGTTGGTGCTGTTGCAATCACGTTGAAACCATTTTCCAAAGCCAACTTTGAAGTTTCGCCCTCGATACAAAAACATTTTTTTGTTTCCAACTTTAATGCTACAATTGCTTTCAAACTATGTTGACTCGTGAAAACAACCGCATCGAAATTTTGTTTTGGTAATTCGATTTTTGTGGCGTAATCAATTTGCAACAAATCCACATCATCTATCCAAATGTCTTGATCCAAAGCGTTTTGCTTGTTGGCTGCTTTTATTTTTCGGCAAGATGCGATATGGATTTTGGTTTTCATGTTTGCCACAAAGGCACGAAGCCATAAAGGTTCATTTTAGTTTTTCTCAAAAAAAATCTTTGCGTCTTTGTGGCTATTTGGTTTTAATTTTTTCTAAAATTTCTTTACCGCCGTTTTTGAATAAATATTCTGCTGCTTTTTTTCCTGCTTCTTCAAAATCCCATTCTCTAAAACTTTTATGTACATCAGCTTTTTCTTTGCCATCAATTGTTAAAACATTTCCTTGAAAATACATTCTTCCATTTTTAATTTCTGCCAAAGCCGCAATGGGCATCGTACAGCCGCCCATCAATGTTCTAAGGAATTGTCGTTCGGCATTTACGCAAATCGCAGTTTTTTCATCGTGAAAATTTTTGCAAATAGTTTTTACGGCTTCATCGTTCGCTCTGCAAACAATTGCAATTGCACCTTGTGCAGGTGCTGGCAACATCCAATCCAATTCAATATGATGTGGAATTTCTAAAGCAATTCTTTCTACACCAGCCGCTGCAAACAAAGCACCAGCCCAGTGTTCGTTGTCTTTTAATTTTTGCAAACGAGTATTAATGTTACCTCTCAAACTCTCGAAAGTGTGATTTGGAAAGCGATTCAGCCATTGCGTCTTTCTTCGCAAACTGCTTGTTGCTATCGTTAAAGGTTTTTCAAAATCAATATTCGCATCTTTCACTACCATCCAATCTTTAAAATTTGCTCTTTGTAAAATGGCTGCAATCTCAAGCCCAAAGGGCAATTGCGTAGGTACATCTTTTAAAGAATGCACCGCTACATCAATTTTATTGTTGAGTAAAGCAATGTCTAAAGTTTTGGTAAAAATGCCTTGTACCCCCATTTCGTACAACGGAGAAATCAAATCAATATCACCTTCACTTTTGATTTCGATTAACTCGGAAAGCGCAATGGTATTGATTTTTGATTGCACCAATCGAGCTTGCCACAAAGCCAATTGGCTATCTCGTGTGCCTATTTTAATGCTTGGCATCAACTAAAATAGAATGATTGATTTGAATAAAATATTGAACTGCA
>CAIQHW010000401.1 GCA_903871715.1 uncultured bacterium | reverse complement strand
TGGGGTTTTCGTTTATGTTTTGATTTTCCATTTTTATAAAATTATGATGCAAATGTAAAGGTGGAAAATCGCTTCAACAATTGGTTTTAGGCGAATGGTACAATGAAGTAGGTGAAAAGAAAAAGAGATAGCCTGCTTTGCAAACTATCTCTTTTTTAAAACATGAATTGTCTGAAAAATTACTCTCTTTTCAAATCAAATTTCTCAATCTTATTGTATAAATGACTGCGCTGAATGTCAATCTCATCCGATGTTTTGGTAACATTCCAACCATTTTTTTGCAACTTATGTTCGATGAATAATCGCTCCATGTAATCTTTAAATTCTTGAAATTTTTCGTAGCGTTCAAAAATATCGTCTAATGAATTGGCTTTGGCTCTGCCCCCAATTACATAGCTATCAATATCTTCTTCATTAATTTTTGGACCACATAAAATTACCAATCGCTCAATCACATTTCGCAGTTCGCGAATATTTCCACCCCACTGAATGCCTTGCAGTGCTTGCATTCCTTTGGGTGTAATTATTTTTCGAGGAATGCCATAATCTTCACAAATTTCATTCACAAATTGTTCGGCAATTAACGGCACATCATCAATGCGTTCGTTCAATGAAGGCACATGAATTAATATCACACTCAACCGATGATAAATCTACTCGGAAATTATTTTTGTCAATCTCTTTCAGCAAATCCTTATTGGTGGCGGCTATTACCCGAACATTTTCCGAAATATCTTTATCGCCTCCCACTCTTGTAATTTTATTTTCTTGCAGCGCACGAAGCACTTTTGCTTGCGCCGAATGGCTCATGTCGCCAATTTCATCCAAAAATAAAGTGCCACCTTCTGCTTGTTCAAACTTGCCAATTCGCTTGTTGATGGCGGATGTAAATGCACCTTTTTCATGCCCGAACAATTCGCTTTCAATCAATTCGGATGGAATGGCGGCGCAGTTTACTTCTATCAATGGACCATTTGCTCTGTTACTTTTTTCATGCAACCAACGAGCCACCAACTCTTTGCCAGTGCCGTTTTCGCCAGTGATTAAAACACGGGCATCAGTGGCTGCCACTTTATCAATCGTGTCTTTTATTTTTCTGATAGCCTTTGAATTACCAATGATATCACGGGTTTTGGTTACTTTTCGTTTCAGCACTTTGGTTTGTGTAACCAAAGTTTGTTTCTCCAAAGCATTGCGTAGTGTGATTAACAAACGATTCAAATCGGGTGGTTTGCTCACAAAATCAAATGCACCTTTTTTCACCGCTTCTACTGCCGTTTCCACATTTCCATGTCCGCTTATCATTACAAAAGGCAAGTCGGGATTGATTTCCAACGCTGCTTCCAACACTTCCATGCCATCTTTTTTGGGCATTTTTACATCACACAACACCAAATCAAAAGCATTATTTTTTATCAGCTTCAACGCTTCTGTGCCATCTGCGGCTTCATCCACTGTGTATTTTTCGTACTCTAAAATATCGCGTAAAGATTTGCGAATGGCTTTTTCGTCGTCAACAATTAAAATGTGAGGCATATTGATTTTGATTTTTTTGCGAAGCCAAAAGTAGAAATCTAATTTTAAAATAACGAGATTTTTTCTTCTTGTAAAAAAATAAAACGAAGTAGGAAGGAACTACTTGTTAATGGTTTCGATAAAGTCTACCATCTTTTTTATTTCTTGAGGAGGTTCATATTCGGATAAGAAGATTGAAAGCCCATTAAAATAAATTTTCGACAATAAATTTCACAAATTCGGCAGTGTTTGATAAGCTATATTTACTCATTAAAAGCGACTTGTGTGCCTCTACAGTTTTATCGCTTTTAAAAACAATATTACCAATTTCTTTTGCCGTATAACCATTAGCAATTAAGCGCATAATTTCCAAATCAATTTCTTCTACATCATCAAAAATATTGGGGTTTATGTATTTTACTTTTCGCTTAATGTTGGCGCATTGCGAAATATATTCATTGCCACTTAATACACATTCAATCGCTAAATTTAATTCATCGGTGATGCCACTTTTATAAATGTAGCCATTGGCACCAGCATGCATGATGGCACTTATTTTTTCAGGTTCGTTATAGCTCGAAAGGCTTATGATATAGGTAGTTGGATACAATTCTCTGATTAGTTTTGTGGCTTCAATGCCATCCATCACAGGCATTTGAATATCTACCAATACCAAATGTGGATAGTGTTGTTGGATGTTCACCAACAAATCTTGCCCATTATATGCCTTGCTCACTAATTTAAAATTCTTTTTTTTGGCAAGGGTTTGGCTAAGAATGGTAACAAAGTTTACATCATCATCGGCTATCGAAATGCGCAGCGTAGTATCTTTGAGGGTTTTAAATTTTTGTGTTGCTGTGTTGCTGTGTTGCTGTGTTGCAT
>CAIQHW010000400.1 GCA_903871715.1 uncultured bacterium | reverse complement strand
GAAAAAACAGGTAATAAAATAAATCCTTTAGCCTTAAAAGAAAGTAATGCCCATCAAGCTATGTTAAGTGAAACCGAAATGCATTTATATCGCCCCAATGTTGAAAAATTGCCTACCGAAGGCGTAAAACCAGCTCCAGCTAAAGTAATGGATATTAAAGATAGAAGACCAATGGCTAACCAACCAAATGAAAGAGCTAATGATGCTTCAAAATCTATGGCTATTCCAGCAGCTACATCACCCAAAGCTATGGGCATTGCCGAAGATGCTAAACCATTGAAAAAACAAAACGATATGCCTACACATCAACCTATTATACCTATCAAACAAGCCAATACAAAAGTAGCTAACCATATCAACCAACCATTGCCACAAAATAGAGCAGTACACTCACAAATAATTACACCCAAACCAGCAACACCTATGCAAAACCATGCTGTGCCTTTGCATAGGAATGATAGCAAACAACCACCACACAGCAATAGTAGTGCACCACCGCCACATCAAAGCATAGGGCAGCCACATCAAAATATGGCACCACCGCATCAAAGTATAGCACCACCAAATCGCGAAGTGCCGCAAAATAATCAACAGTCACCCAATAGAATGGGAGGCGAACAACATCCGCATTAAATTGCCAATGCTTCAACAATAAAAAAGTGGGAATGATGTAAATTTTTTAAAAAGTTGTGTAACGCAGCAGCCAAGCACACTTCGCATCTTTGCACCGCAACAATTTCGTTGCAACTAAATCAAAATAACATGTCAACAACATTAACAGCTCCAAAAAAAGAAACAACAATTTCGCCAGTAGACAATCAAAAAGGAATTGAAAATCACAAAAAAGCTGCCGAACATCATGAAGAAGCGGCTAAACAACATTTAGAAGCAGCCAAACATCACGAAGCTGGCAACCATGACAAAGCTGCGCAAGCTACTGTAAAAGCCAATGGTCAAAGCGTATTGGCAAATGAAGCGCATAAAGAAGATGCCAAACATCATGCTATGAAAAGTTAAATTTTTCGAGTGTTTATGACTTTAATTCTAAAAAACACTTGGCAATTGTCAGGTGTTTTTTTATTTTTTTTTGAAAAAAAACGATGATGAAAACTGAAAACGAATGCAACGGCGATATTTTAAAAACGACAGAAACTATTGACGAAATATTTCCCGAGTTAGTAAAGTATATCAACGAAATGCCCATCAACAGTAATGCTAAGCCCGACGAAGAAATCAATAAAACAAGTTTAGAAACCTACAATGATTCGTTGGATGCATTTTGGAAACGTTATGCCATGAATCACAATACAGAACATTTATTACCAACAAAAACAACAACATGATAACACCAACAAATTGTTTAGGCATTTTTATGGACCATGCACATGCCCATTTCATCGAGTTTACAACTGACCCAATAGAAACAAAAACACTGGATTCAAAATTCACGAATGAAGTAAAAGAGGAGAGTATTCACAATGGCGAAAAACTAATGCATCAAAAAGAGCGACACGAAGAATCGGAATATTACAAACAAATTGGTGAAGTGATAAAGCACTATACCCAAGTAATTTTATTTGGACCAACTGAAGCAAAGACCGAATTGTTCAATGTTTTACGGGCTAATCATTTGTTCGATAAAATAAGAATTGAAGTAAAGCCAGCAGATAAAATGACCGATAATCAACAGCATGCTTTTGTGAAAAAACATTTTCACGAAATCAATTTTAAAGGCGTGGCAAGTGGTTTATAAACTAAATTAAATTGTAAACAAAAAATCAATCAACATGAAAAAAACAAACAACAAACCGACAGAAGTAGGTAATGGAAAAACTGAAAAAGAAAACGAAGAAGCTTATCCACTCTACTCTTCAGAGGATGATGTTTATGCCAAATCGAAAGATGAATTAAATATCGACCCTGAAGATATTCATAGCACTAAATCAGTAAATTCTAGTAATAAATTTGGAAAAGAAAATGAACTGGATTTTAAAGAAGACTTATCAGGTGATGATTTAGATGTGCCTGGTTCTGAATTAGATGATGAGCAAGAAAACATTGGTAGCGAAGATGAAGAAAATAATTTCTATAGCTTGGGTGGCGATGCTCACAGCAATTTAGATGAAGATAACGGTGGTTGAAAAGCTTTTACCAAAAAGGCTTTCAAGGGCATCATTAAAGCGTTCGTTACTCAAAACAATTATTTATCGTGTGCTTATTGTAGCACTTGATTTTGGATTTATCTATTTGTTTACGGGTAAATTAAAAGTGGCTGTTGGTTTTATGATTGTAAGTAACATTTATACATCTGTCAGTTATTTTTTCTACGAAAGAATTTGGGATAAAATAAAATGGGGAACTGAAATGGTTGATAGTAAAGAGTTGTAGCGAAAAGTATTTATTTATAAAAACAAAAATTATGCAAAACAAAAACATTGGAATTGGCTTAATCATCATCGGAATATTGCTTTTTATCTACACAGGATTCAATTATGTAACTACTGAAAAAGTAGTTGATTTAGGCGCAATAAAAATTGACAAAGAAAAAAATCATCCAGTGCAATGGTCACCTTGGATTGGTGTAGTGCTTGTTGTTGGCGGATTTGCAGTAGTTGCATTAGATAAAAAATTGAGTAGCAAATCTTAATGTAATTTTTTAAATGAGCAATGAATCAGTCATCATTAATTCCAAAATAATTGAAAAGAAAATTTCTTCACTCAATTCTTTTCAAAAAGGTTTAACTGATTTTTTTGAAGAGGTTTCTGCGTTGACACATTTTACTATTCATTTTTTTAAAGAAGTTTTTTTGCCACCTTACGAGTGGCAAGAATTTTTTAAACAATCTTTTCTGATTGGTTATAAATCAATGCCGTTGGTTGGAATCACAGGATTTATTATGGGCTTGGTACTTACTATTCAAGCTCGACCAACTATGTCGACTTTTGGTGCTGAATCGTGGATACCTGCTATGGTAGCGGTTTCCATCGTTCGTGAAATTGGTCCGGTTATCACCGCATTAATTTTTGCAGGCAAAGTTGGTTCAGGAATCGGAGCTGAGTTAGCAAGCATGAAAGTTACGGAACAGATTGATGCGATGGAAGTTTCAGGTACAAATCCATTTAATTATTTAGTAGTTACTCGAATTGCAGCAGCCACTGTGATGTTACCATTGTTGGTGATTACTAGTGATGCAATTGGCTTGTGTGGCTCGTATTTGGGAGTGAATATTCAAGGTGATGTAAGTTTTCATTTGTTCTTTTTACAAGTGTTTGGCAAGTTAGATTTTAGCGATGTAATGCCAGCTGTAATCAAAACATTTTTCTTTGGTTTTGCGGTTGGATTAATTGGTTGCTACAAAGGTTACAATGCTAACAAAGGCACAGAGGGTGTTGGCAAGGCAGCCAATGCAGCAGTGGTTTTGGCATCGCTGTTGGTTTTTATTATTGACATGATTGCAGTACAATTAACCAGCCTTTTTAATTAATCAATCATGGAAAATGTTGTTGTAGAGATTGAACATTTGAAAAAATATTTTGGGAGTAACAAAGTATTGGAAGACATTAGTTTCAAATTAGAAAAAGGAAAAAATTTAGTGGTGTTAGGCAAATCAGGAAGCGGAAAATCTGTGCTAATAAAATG
>CAIQHW010000399.1 GCA_903871715.1 uncultured bacterium | reverse complement strand
GCTTTGCTATGGCTGGTTTGGGTGATACATCAACAGGTTCTTCAGTCTTAATAATTTCTGTTGGGGGATGACAATGATACAACAACGAATAGTTGCTGGCAAAACCTTCGGTGCTAAAAAGCTGCTCTGCATAAAGACTTCCGTTGGGTTGACGAAATTGTGTATGACGTTTTGCAGGAATTTTGCCTGCTTTAAAATAGTGTGGCATGATGAGTGGATTGAAAACACAAAGTTAAACTTTGATTTTTATTGCCACCCAAATCAATTCAAAATAAACTTTGAAATTTATTTTTTCGTTCCAAAAATTTCATTCAAAATGGTAGCCAATCGCAAACCGCCGATAGCTAATTGTTGCTCCACAATTTCTTTATTTTGATTGATGTATTCTTGCGTAAGCGTTTTATCGTTGATGCTGTAAACCTTATCCAACAAGACTCTTGAGTCGTTCATCCATTGCATCAAATCAATAGTTTTAGTGCTTTTAATTTGTGCTGGCGTAAATTTTTTTATTTCCATCAAACAAACATTGGTCGTAATTTTTGCGCTATCAATAATATCGCTATCCCAAACATGGTGCAAATTGATGGTTTTATTTTTGTAAGCAATTTTTACATCATTGCCTCCCTTGTCGCTACCATAGCCCACATGCAGCGGCATGGTAAAATCGCCGCAGAGGTGAAAAAGAATTTTGAGGTCTTTATTTACATCTTCAGTTTTCATCGTTTTGTAATTTTTCAATTCGGCAATTACCAAATCTAATTCGCTCAAAATATCACCAGTAGAAGCTTTTGAGTAGCTATCACCTTTTTCGATGTTTAAATAATGCCATGGTTTCATGTAATCATAAGAATGGTCAGAACGCATTACATCCATCCAAACCGCAGCATCTTGAAAAGATGTTGTGCCCAAATATTTTTGTACTTTTTTCTTTACTTTTTTGCTGATTTTTTTTTGTGCAATCTCGGCTACAACCTTGTGTCCTTCAGCTCCCCACCCATAAAAATATAAGGGGCAACATATCAACAGCAGCAAAATAATTCGTGATTTCATTTTTCTTTTTGTTTAAAATTTGATGCGCAAAACAAACAAACCTTTTTATGCTTTTCAAGTTTTGTAAATTAATTTACTGCAAATAAAAAAGGCGATATTTTCACATCGCCTTTTTATTGTTTTTTAAAAAAAATTGAAAGCATTTTATGCCAAACTATTTCTGTGCTTGGTTTTGCGGCGTATTCATTTTGGTCATGCCCATAATTTGTTGCATTGTTTTTTGCATGCCTTCGCTGCTACCATCCAAAAATATTACGTTGCCTTTTCCTAATTCGGCAAAGTTTTTAATTGCTTCTGTCCACATACTAAACAAAATTACATTAGTGTCTAAATTTGCTTGTTTCATTTCTTCAGCGGCTTGGCTCATGCCTTTTGCAACCTCTTCCCGGAATAATGCCACACCTTGCCCACGCAGTTGAGCAGCCACACGTTCGGCTTCGGCTGCGATTTTGATAGAATTTCCTTCAGCTTCTGCTGCTTTAGTTTTGGTGATTAATAAAGCCTGACCCTCATTTTCAGCCGCAGCTTTTAAATTATTACTTGCCACCACTTTGCTCATACTTGCCATAATTGCTTCATCAAAAGTGATGTCGTTGATTTGTAAATCTTGTAAATGATAGCCCCAAGTTTCCAACGTGGCATCAATTTGTTCTTTTACAAACTCAATAATTTCGCGACGTTGTACCAATATTTCGGCTTGCTTTTTTGTTGCTACAAATGAGCGAATACTTCCTTCCACTGTGCGTACCAAAGCCTGCATTAAATCTCTATCCGAGATAAATTTGAAAGCAACATTTTTAATCGTTTCTTCGGCAGTATTCAACACCGAATACAACAACATCGATTTAAAATAAACATTCGCTTGGTCAACTGTTACGGCTTGAAACTCCAATTCAACCGAGCGATTCTGAATACTTACTCGTTTATAAATTTGTTCAACAATGGGCAATTTAAAATTTAAACCTGGCGATAAAACCCTGCGAAATTTTCCAAACATAATTACAACACCAATGGTGCCTTGGTTTACAGAAACAAAACTGCTAAACACAGCAACTAACAAAATTGGAATCCACCAATAATAGATAAGCGTTTGCATAATTTTTTTTTGCGAAGGTAGAATTATTTATTGATGAAAAAAGATTGATTTTAAAAAATAGAAAAGCCGACTACAATCTCCGTGTAATCGGCTTTCTAACCACTACAACAAGCAACTACTGAGCAAGTGGACCGCTCCATTTTTCTAATCCACCTTCCAAATTGTAGAGCTTCTTAAATCCATGACGAGCCATGATTTCACAAGCTTCAGCGCTGCGTTGTCCCTTTAAACAATACACTAAATATTCCTTTTTCTTGTCAAATTTTTCAATTTCATTTTCAAATTGTGGATGATAAATATCCACTTTTCGCGAATCGTAGATGTAGCCATGATGCCATTCATTAGGCGTTCTTACATCCAAAACTACAAAGCCTGGATGTTTCATTTTCTCTTGAAATTCTTCAGCATTTATGTTGTGAAAAATTTTGTGTGCAGTGGTGGTGTTCATTTTTTTGCTTTTTTATTACTACAAAATTGCTGCATCATGCGCCGCCAATAAATGATTTGCATTAGTTGCGAAAATGAGATTAGTCACATTTTTCAAGTTGTAAAAGCTTGAAAAGTTTTTTTTGCCAGCCATCATTGCTTCGCTACATTTGCCCATTCGTAAATCATTTATCTGCCTATGCTGTCGCAACATTTATCGCAAAAACAACTACAAAAACTTTCGCCGCAACAAATTCAATTGATGAAGCTGTTGCAAGTGCCCACAGCCATGTTGGAAGAAAGAATAAAAGAAGAATTAGAAATCAACCCTGCCTTGGAAGATGCTGCAGGCAAGGATGATAGCGATTTTGAAACCAACAGTGTAGAAGAACAATTGAAAAATGATGAACAAAAAAAGGAAGAAAGTGAAACCGAAAAAGATTCGAGTGATGATTTAAATATGGAAGAATATTTAAGCGATGATGATTTAGATGTACCCGATTATAAAACCCAAGGCGATGATTATAACGATGATGACGATGATAAAAAATCACTCCCCTCGCCTATTGTTAAAAGCTTTCACGATTTTTTAGAGCAACAATTGGGCATGTTGAATTTAGACGACCGACAATTTCAGGTAGCCGACCAAATTATTGGCAGCATTGATGATGATGGATATCTACGCCGCTCGTTGGATGCTATGGTAGATGATTTAGCCTTTACACAAAACATTGAAACAAATGAAGAAGAGTTGGAAATGTTATTGCAGCAAATTCAACAATTCGATCCACCGGGCATTGCTGCAAGAGATTTGAGAGAATGTTTGTTGATTCAATTGCGCAAGAAAGAACATCAAACACCTTATGTAAAATTGGCGATTACTATTTTAGAAAAAAACTTTGATGAATTTGCCAAAAAACACTACGATAAATTGTGTGCTAAATATGATTTGGATGATACGTTATTAAAGTTGGTGTTAGACGAAATTAT
>CAIQHW010000398.1 GCA_903871715.1 uncultured bacterium | reverse complement strand
TCAGCAAAATTGAAATCAGAGGTGAAGTAATTATTCCAAATGAAAAATTTAAAAAGATAAATCAGCAACGGATCGAAAATAATTCACCTCCGTTTGCTAACCCCAGAAATGCTGCTACTGGCGGCTTGCGGATGAAAGACCCAAAAGAAGTGGCACAACGAGGCATGGAAGCTTTTTTATATCACGTTAGTTTTTGTGAAGATGAAAATGGAAATGATGCACTTCGTAAAATCATTAAACATCATTCGCAAGCCATTGAAATGATTGATAAATTGGGTATTCGCAGCTCCAATTCTGTTTTAACTGTTTGTAAAAATATTGATGAAGTAATTGCAAAATGCAATGAATGGGAAGCCAAGCGCAACTCATTGGATTATGAAATTGATGGCATGGTGGTGAAAGTGAATTCATTAATTCTGCAAGAAAAATGTGGTTACACTGCACATCATCCACGTTGGGCGATTGCTTATAAATTTGCTGCAAAGCAAGCTACATCAACACTTTTAAATATTGAGTATCAGGTGGGAAGAACAGGTGCGATTACACCAGTGGCGAAAATTGAACCTGTGCCTTTGGCTGGAGTAACGATTTCTTCTATTTCACTTTTTAATGAAGATGTGATTCGTGAAAAAGATTTGATGATTGGCGACAAAGTGTTGATTGAACGCAGCGGTGATGTAATTCCATACATTGTGAAATCATTGGCTGATGCCAGAAATGGCAGCGAACAAAAAATAGTTTTCCCAACAACTTGTCCTTCATGCAATTCTATTCTTACTAAACCTGAAGAAGAAGCAGTGTGGCGTTGTGTGAATGTAAATTGTCCTGCACAAAGTGTTGAACGTATTATTCATTTTGTATCGAAAGATGCAATGGATGTGAAAGGATTGGGCGAAGCCAATATTCGTAAGTTTTATGAAATGGGCTTACTGACTGATATTCCAAGCATTTTCAAATTGGATTTTGAAAAAATTTCTACGCTCGATGGCTTTGGTGAGAAATCAATCAACAACATGAAAGCCGCTTTGGAAGCTTGCAAACAACAATCATTAAACAAATTAATTTTTGGTTTAGGAATTCGTTTTGTGGGCGAAGGCACAGCAAAAAATCTTGAAAGAACGATTCATCATTTATTTGATTTGAAAGAAAAATCGGTTGAAGATTTATTGCAAATTGGTGATGTGGGTGATAAAGTTGCCGCTTCTATTTTTGAATATTTTCATAATGATGAAAACATGAAAATGCTCGATGAATTGCAATCACTTGGTTTGAATATGGAAGCAAAAATTGAAGGTGATGCAGCATCAAAAAAATTCAATGGACTTGCTTTTTTATTCACCGGCACATTACCAACTTTAGGCAGAAGTAAAGCTGAAGAAATGGTAGAAGCCAATGGTGGTGCCATATTGGGAAGCGTAAGTAAAAAACTAAATTATTTAGTGGTTGGTGCTGATGCTGGCAGCAAATTGGAAAAAGCTCAAAAGATTGCCACAATAAAAATTATTGATGAAGCAGCATTTTTGAAGATGGTGAGTGAATAGAATTTACTCTTTCACAAATTTCGCATTCATCACCTTTCCATTGATAGTAGTGGCTTTCAAGAAATATAATCCACTGGGCAAGTTAGCAACATCAATGAGCAAATTAGAAGATGAGGAAATGAGTGGATGCAAAACCACCTGCCCTAAAACATTTTCAATCTCTACTTTTTCAATTCTTAATTCATTGTTCCTAATTTTTAATTCAGTAGTTGCTGGGTTTGGATAAACTTGCAAACTATTTTCATTTGATACATCATTTATTCCATTGGGCAATGAAGCAACTACATTAATCGTAACCATGCTATTTGCACTGCTCATTCTACTTAAGTAAGATGAATCGCAATAAGTGGCGGTGCAATTATTGGCATCAGTAACCGATACACAAACATTATAACCTCCAGCCGCTGCATAAATATGCGAAGGTGTTGCGCCTGTATCATTAGCCGAAGCATCGCCCCAAGACCAAGAATAAGTTAATGGTGTTGCTGTGCCAATGCATTGATTTAGAGCGAACCAATAATGAGGTGTAGCGGTGTTGGGATAAAGGGTAAACAAAGCTGTGGGCGCAGGATTGACTACGAGATTTAAAGTTACAATAGAATCGCAACCCAAATAAGTTTGCATGGTATCTACATAAGTACCGGCAGCAATTAAAGTATGTCCGTTGAACACATAAGGCTGATTGCTGCAAGTGGTATAGGTGAAAGCACTAGCTTGTGTTGGATTGATGGTAAGATGCAGCGTAACAATACTATCGCAACTTTGATAACTGCTTAAAGTATCGGAATAATAGCCAGCCGATGTTAAACTATGCCCACCAAACGCATAAGAGCGATTGCTACAAATAGCCACAGCAAACGAATCGGTAATTGGTGATTTAACTGTTAAATTTAAAGTAATGATAGAATCGCAACCTGTATAATTTACCAACGTATCATAATAAGTACCGTATTGGGTGAGGCTTTGGTTGTGGAAAGTATAAGAAGAACCAGCGCAAATGCTTTGATTCAAAGTACTTGCAGATGTTGAAATTACTATCAAATGAAGAATTACGAATGAATCGCAACCGACATAATTTTGAAGGGTATCAAAATAGTTGCCAGCTACATTCAAATTATGTCCGTTGAAAAAATAAGTTTGATTGCCACAAATGCTTTGACTGAAACTGTCTGTGGATATGAGTTTCACTGTTAAATTCAAAGTAATGATAGAATCGCAGCCCACATAGTTTTGTAGGGTATCAAAATAATGTCCTGCTACATTTAGATAATGTCCATTGAATAAATAAGTTTGACTGCCACAAATGCTTTGACTGAAACTGTCTGTGGATATGGGTTTTACTGTTAAATTCAAAGTAATGATGGAATCGCAGCCCACATAGTTTTGTAGCGTATCAAAATAATTTCCAGCTACATTTAGATAATGTCCATTGAATAAATAAGTTTGATTGCCACAAATAGTTTGACTGAAACTGCTTGTGGATATAGGTTTTACCGTTAAATGTAAAGTAATAAACGAATCGCAACCTGTATAGTTGACTAAAGTATCATGGTAAATGCCGCTTTGGGTAAGCGTTTGGTGATGGAAGAAATAATTGCCGCAAGCGGTTAGAGTTGAATTACTTGTAGAACTATTAGAACCAATGGTTAAATTTAAAGTAAGTAGTGAATCGCAACCATGATAATTTGTTAGCAGAAAAGTATCGGTTAAATGTGTGCTGGTAAAGGTTTTTCCATGCCAAGTGTAAGGCAATTGAGAGAAGCAAATTGGTTGGTTTAAATTAGCTGTGGTAGCCGAACACAAATAGGTTCTTACATAGCTAGGTATCCCAAAGCCCAATCCTTGAACTGCAACAACATTTCCTGAATTATCAATTAACATAGGATTGGGATAAATCTGCGGGAAAGAAGCAGCAAAGGCAAACCATCCACCTACCAGTTGCCAATTTGCCCCTGTATATTTTTGCACTTGCACATCAAAATTATATGCGACATTACCAATTGTAGTTACCATCAAAAATAAATGATTTTGCTTGTCAATACTCATACTGATAATTCCACTATACATCCAACCGGTAAAATTTCCAATAACACTCCAAGAAATACCATTAAACCTGCTTACATATCTGCTATTCACTGCGTAAATGTTACCGAGGGTATCAGAACAAATATTTGAACCTGCAAACGAATTATTTCCACCCAAATTACTCCAAGAAGTTCCGTTAAACTTTGCTACAGATAAAAGGTTACGAGTATTGCCTCCAACATATACATTCCCAAATTTATCGGTACAAATACTTCCAATTACTCCATTTGCAAACGCTGCGTTAGTGCCTCCTAATCTGCTCCATGAAACTCCGTCCCACTTCGCTATTTCATAAGTAGAACTTGTATCGGTAAGTGCAGTACCAGCATAAATGTAGCCTGTTTTTTTATCAAAATAAAGGTAGTTAATACCGCCAGACCAAATGCTACTAAACGAATTGTTGCCACCCAATTCGCTCCAAGAAGCTCCGTTCCACTTCGCCACATAAATGTTTCCACTTGAGTTGGTAAATCCACCAGCAGCATAAATATTACCCGAACTATCAGCACAAAGAGCATTAATTGAATTAGATTGATTCCAAACATAATATCCTAAAGTAGCATCATAACGTTCTCCTGCTACATTCAAGCCACCCAATTTACTCCATGTGTTTCCATTCCATTTCGCCACATATCTATTTCCAGTTGGAAAAATGGAGTCGGTAAATTCTCCTGCCACATAAATATTGCCAGCAGCATCTTTACACATCGCATTAATATTTGCATTTGCGTTTAAAGTATCTGTTGCGCTGGCAGATC
>CAIQHW010000397.1 GCA_903871715.1 uncultured bacterium | reverse complement strand
TTTAATGTTATTAGGTGAATTTTCATTTACATCTTTCAACAATTCCACATCCAGCAAAAAAATTTTCTTCACGTTCATTTTCTCAAAGTCAGGCTCATCAGCATCTTCATTCAAATACCACACTTTAAAAATCGCTTGTGGAATGGATGATAATGCATCAAAACTCAACATAAAAAAATAGGGCACAGCAAATGCAATGGCTGATGTGGCAAAAGAAAAACCTAATTGGGTTTTGCTGCAAAAATTAAAAAGCAACGTAAACCCAATCACACCAAGCATTACATTGATAACGATGATGGAAATTTCTGAAGCCATTTTATATTTGAACTCGCCAAAAAAGTTTTTTGAAAATAAATAAACAGCTACGCTTCCTAAAATTAAAAAGAAAATTTGCAGCAAAATAAACCACCAAATATTGTCGTCAATCGAATCAATAAAACCCACCAAACCTGTGATGGATATGGCAATGGCGATGCCGAGCAAAGTAAAAATTAATCGCTGATTGGAAACTGCTTCGTTGCCTTTATTCATCACATAATAAACCACCAACGCAATTAAAAATGCAACACCTAAAATAATGTATTGATAAAGTAACATGGTAAACTTTTAATTTTAAATCACTGAATTAAATCCTAAAAAAGAAAAATTTTCTTTTTCGGCAGTAAAAGCATATTTATCTGCTTCGCAAAAATGATAAACTATTTTGAAATTGTATTGAATAGGCATTAAAAACGCAATCACTTTTTCAATAATTTGATAATTTAATCCGTTTTCAAAAAAAAGTGTCGTGTGTTTTTTTTCAATTTCGTAAAGGTGAATATGTAAGCAGTTTTCATGCATTAACACCTTATTGCCCATAACTAAATCTATGCCCAAAGCTAATTTACTTATATCCTTTTCAGCTTCATAAAATTCAAAACTAGTTTCGTTTTTTAAATTAACACTTACTGGAATGTTTAATAAATTTTCTAAAATAAAACTCAACATTTGCATATTGCCGCGAAACTTGCTTGCCAGCGGCAAAAAGAAAAGCAACTTGGCAATTTGAACATCATTAAATTCGGGTAAATAACCAAAAGTTTGAAAAAATAATTTACGATTTTGTTCTGCGGAAAATTGATTCACCGTGCCCGATTCTTTTATTTCCAACTCGGTTTGTAAATGCCTATATTCATTTTCCATAGGATGAAAAAAAGCACGAGCTTCTTGTTCTTGCAAACGCTTCATCCTTATCTCATCCAAGGCTTCGCTACTAGATTTGAAGCCTCGTTTATTGGTTTCAAAGTGAAACAAACCTTCGGGCAAATAATCGTATAATCCTTCGCGGTTTAATTCAATAAAAATCTTTTTCCCTGACCCAGTATCATCATCACATTTGATGTCTTGAATATCCTTTTCAAATTGCCTTTTAAAACCACTTTTATTTTTAAACGCAACGTCATTTAAATTAATACCATTAGCGGCCAATTCAGCAGTTACAACCTCTGCTCGAATGTCGCAACCCAAATCGTTTAAATCATCTTTAATATTTTCAATAACTTCAAACATAGTGTGATTCCATTTTTTCAAAAAAATTAAAACAAAGGTAATTAACTTATTGTCAAAGCGTAAGGATGAGTTTATTTATGAATTTGATAATTAATATTTAAACACTTTGTTAAAGGTGTTTTGTCAGAAAATGAAAACGGGACTTATCAAAATTTCTTTGAAAAGCCCCGTTCAGTGCCCGGGACTGGAATCGAACCAGCACATCCTTGCGAACGGCAGATTTTGAGTCTGCTGCGTCTACCAATTCCGCCACCCGGGCAAAATTGATTTTTTTATTTTTCGGGCTACAAATGTAGAAAGATAATTTTAGAAAAAAAGCAAGAGTGGTTGATTTTTTTCTAAAAAAAAGCCGATTGTGAAACTCCCATAACACAATCGGCATAAAAAAAACTCCTATGAAAAAATCTTTACAAAGATATTTCTACAGAAGCTATATACTATTAATTTTAAAAAATGTTTTCTACACTTTATCCACAAAAATTAGTTTAACGAATTAAGGTAACATCACCCTTTAAAACGATGTTGGAAGAGTTGCTATCAAAAGAATACTGAATTAAATATACATACACTCCAATGGATTGGTCAATGCCGTAATACTTCCCATCCCATCGTTGATGATAATTGTTGCTGGCAAACATTATTTCTCCCCAACGATTATAAATAACCAGACGATAAAAATAAAGTTCATCTGGGTAATTGGTAATAGCACCAAACTCATCATCCAAGCCATCACTATTTGGTGAAAAGGCATTCGGAACAACTAAGTTTCCAGCACAATGTGATGAAATATTGATGGTATCTGATGAGATACAACCAAGATTATTTTTTATTTCAACAAAGTATTTACCTGTTTTAGCAGCCACATAGGTACTTTTTGTTGACCCGTCTTGCCATAAATAAGATACAAAATTACCTGGAAATAAAATTATTTGCGAATAGCCTTTGCAAATAAAAGTATCATCTCCCAAATTGATTTGAAATGCACCTGCTGATGCAATATCAGCTATAGCCGTGTCTTTGCATTGATTGGAATCCACCACAATCACCATATAGTTTTTACCAAAACTTAAATTAGAAACTGAAGAACTATTGCTGTTATTAAACAACCAATG
>CAIQHW010000396.1 GCA_903871715.1 uncultured bacterium | reverse complement strand
GTTTTTCCTCATACCGCATCAATACAGGTGGTTGCACTTGCTGGTGAGCAGTTGCATTTTTTACATGTTCTTCATTCCTGTTTACATTCTCATTTTATTTTTCACCATCATCGTTGATTATTTTGCTGGCATTGCCATCGAAAATTCGGAAGGCAAAAGACGAAAATGGCTGCTGTATGCCAGTCTGGTAGCCAATATTGGTGTGTTAGCTGTTTTTAAATACTACAACTTTTTTGTTGACAATGTAAATCAATTGACACATCATTTACACATTGTCAACAGCAATATTCCGTTCTTAAAAATCTTGTTGCCTATTGGTTTATCGTTTCACACTTTTCAAGCGATGAGTTACACTTTAGAAGTGTATTATGGTAGACAAAAAGCTGAAAAACATTTTGGCATTTATGCTTTGTATGTGATGTTCTTTCCGCAGCTGGTGGCTGGTCCTATCGAGCGACCACAAAATATGTTACATCAATTTCACGAAAAAAAATCGTTGAATTATAACAACATTGCTGTTGGTTTTTCGCAAATCATGTATGGCTTGTTTAAGAAAATTGTAGTGGCGGATTCGATGGGTTTGTATGTGGATGTGATTTACAAAAATTACACTGCACATTCGGGCATCACTTTATTATTTGCCACCGTTTTGTATGCCATTCAAATTTATGGCGACTTTTCTGGCTATTCAGATATGGCTTTAGGAACCGCCAGAGTAATGGGTTTTAGGCTGATGAAAAATTTTGACCAACCTTATTTTTCAACCAATATTTCAGAATTTTGGAAGCGATGGCACATCTCACTTTCCAGCTGGTTTTATGAATATTTGTTCAACCCAATTGTGGTAGAATTGAGGAACAACAACACTTTGGCGTTGTGTGTTGGATTTCTTACCACATTTTTAATCAGCGGATTATGGCATGGTGCCAATTGGACATTTATTGTGTGGGGTGGCTACCATGGTTCATTGCTGTTGATTTATGCCCTTACAAAAAAAATGAGAAAGAAAATTTTTAACCACATTCCTATTCGATTAGGAAATTTTATTTCCATCATTTTCACTTTTGCATTGGTGTGTTTGGGTTATATTTTTTTTCGCTCCACATCGTTGCATCAAGCATTTGAAATCATTCATAGAATAATTACTTGGACAGATTTTGGAACAGGCTTGGTGCATTTCAACGAAAACATTTTCTCTACCATTTTAATTTTAGTGCCGTTGTTTTTTGTTCTCGAAATTTTTGTGCTCAAAAAATATTCGGTAGAAGAATTAGTGCTCCGAAATAAGCCTTTAGTAGTCATTTCACTGAATATCATTTTGTGGATAATGATTCTATTATTCGGCGTTTCGGAAGGTGGGCAATTTATTTATTTTCAATTTTAAAAGCGGATGAAAAAAATCATTCTGTTTATTGCAGGCATTTTTGTTGCGTTTTTTATCACGGATAGATTGGTGGCTTTGATGTTGGATAATGTGTATCAACACAACACTTCGGGCAACACCAGCGGTAAGCTTACTTATGTGTTGCACCAAAATAAAAACTTTGATGCGCTGCTGTTTGGCGCATCAAAAATCACCCACAATGTGATGCCCGATTCGTTGGGCGAAAACTATTACAACTTGGGCTTTGGCGGCACCAGCATTCTATTTCAGTATTGTTTGCTTTCCATTTTAGAACAAAATAAAAAGTTGCCTAAAAAAATCATTTTGCAAGTAGAAGAAAGCGATTATTTTGTTTCAGAAAATTCTTTAAAAGATTCCACACATCTCAATGATAATTTTTCGCACCTCAAATATTATTACGATAAATGCTCTGTGGTAAAGGGTTTGGT
>CAIQHW010000395.1 GCA_903871715.1 uncultured bacterium | reverse complement strand
TTTTAAATGACCATCTCGTTTTTCATCAAAAGAAAAAATACTTGATGATTCAGCGTTCATTGTTAATACCGCATCAGACATATCTTCTTTTGATGAGGTAATTTTAGCATCAAATTTTGAAAAACCACCTTCGATATCATCTACCATCAAATGGGTGATAGAAAATCGAAGGTTACAATGAGAATGATCTAAACTCCAATTAGTAGGAGTAATAGATTTAAATGAGAACAACAAAGTGGTAGCACAAATGAATGATACGATAGCAAAATTTTTCTTCATGATTTTTGATTTATTTTTTTGTTTGTAGAGATAGTTAAACAAGGCAAAAAAATAAAAGTTCACCACTTTTAGCAATTTTTTTTAGAAAATAAAACTGCTAAATAGCTTTTGAAAAAGAATAAAACGATTCGTACAAAAAAAAATCAAATTATTTTCTTCTTCGTTGCCACCATCAAACAAGCAGTTTCGATGCCGCTAAATAAAAAGTAACACAGCCCAAAAGCCGCTATGAATGTCCATTGTGCGTTTTTAATTTGTGATAAATAAATCATCACGAAGCCGAGCGACAAAAACAATTTTATCATAAAACTGCCATAGAAAAAACTCATAAATCCAATATTGTTCTTCGATTGCAAACCTTTTACACCGAAGAAATAAAGTAAAGGTGAAAGCACCGCAAAGAAAATTGAACAAAGCATAAAATCAGTATGCAACTGCACATCAGCAGCTTTGAATTTTAAAAGCGAAAAATAAATTGCAATTAAAACAACAACTGCAATGGTGTAAAGTGTGAAATATTTTTTGTGCATGTTTTTAAAATCTTCTAATCAATAAATCAACCAACCATTAAATTGTCATCAACTCCATCACCGCATCAAAGACATCATCTGCACTGGGTTTGCAGAAGTAATCACCATCAGTTCCGTAAGCACTGCGATTAGCAACTGCTGTTAAACATTTGGCTGGCGTATCTAAATGGTAATAACCACCTTGCACATCAATCACCTGTTGCATCATGTAAGCTGAAGCACCGCCTGGCACATCTTCATCAAAAAATAATATTCGATTGGTTTTCTTCAATGATTCAACAATCGAATGATTTACATCAAATGGCAACAAAGTTTGCACATCAATCAATTCTATAGAAACACCTTTGTTATTCAGCATTTCCATGGCTTCCTGAGCAATACGAACACAGCTGCCATAAGTCACTAACGTAACATCAGTGCCTTCTTGTAAAATTTCAGGCACACCAAATGGCACAGTAAATTCAGTAATATTATTTGGTAATTTTTCTTTCAAACGATAGCCATTCAAGCATTCAATCACCAAACCCGGTTCATCACTTTTTAACAAAGTGTTGTACATGCCAGCGGCTTGCGTCATATTTCTTGGTACACAAAAATACATGCCACGAAGTGAGCCTAAAATCATTTGCATGGGTGAACCTGTGTGCCAGATTCCTTCCAATCTATGTCCACGGGTACGAACAATTAATGGTGCTCGTTGTCCGCCAGCAGTGCGATATTGCAAAGTTGCAGCGTCATCGCTTAATGGTTGCAAGCCGTACAATAAATAATCCAAGTATTGAATTTCGGCAATTGGTCTGATGCCTCTCATCGCCATGCCAATGCCTTGTCCCATGATGGTTGCTTCACGAATACCCACATCAAAAATTCGTTCGATGCCATGTTTTTCCTGCAAACCTGCAAAGCCTTGATTAACATCACCAATATGACCTAAATCTTCACCAAAAGCCACCACTAAAGGATTGTTGGCAAATGTTTCATCGAAGAATTTATTTAAAATTTCAAAGCCATTTAGTGTGGGTGAATGTTCATCAAATTGCGCTTTTACTTCTGCCACTTTCATCGCATTCAATGGTGTTTCGCTATGTAAATTGGTGGTGTAACGATATTTATTTTCCGCTTTGTATTGGTCAATCAAATTCTTTAAAGTGCTTACTGATGAAGCGTTGTAAGCTGAAGATTCAGTATAAATTCTACGCAATGCGCTCACAATATCTTTGCGAAATGGTTCTTTAATACTTTGCAAATTTTGTTTGATTTGCGTTGCTAATTCCACCAAAATATTTTCGCTAATTAAATTATCCAATGCAGCACATGCTTCTGCAATTTCCTGTTTAATTGGCTGCTGATAAGCGTTCCAAGCCGCTTGCTTCGCTGATGAAACTGCTTGCTTTGCATTTTCTTCTATCGTTTTTATTTCTTCTTCATTCGCAATTGCATTTGCCAACATCCATTTTTTCATTTGCACAATGCAATCATAATCTTTTTCAAACTGCAATCTTTCAGGCGATTTATAACGCTCGTGAGAACCGCTGGTACTGTGGCCTTGCGGCTGTGTAACTTCTTCGATGTGAAATAAAACTGGCGTATGATTTTTTCGACAAAGGGAAATTCCTTCGGTAAATGCTTCACAAAGTGCCGCATAATCCCAGCCTTTCACTTTGTAAATCAAAAAGCCATCACCATTTTCATTTATTTCAAAACCACTCAAAGCCTCACTGATGCTGCCTTTGGTAGTTTGATATTTTTTCGGAACTGAAATTCCATAACCATCATCCCACACACAAACTGCCAACGGCACCTTCAAAACACCAGCAGCATTAATTGTTTCCCAGAAATGCCCCTCTGAAGTAGAAGCATCGCCAATGGTTACAAAGCAAACTTCATTGCCGTTTTCTGAAAAATTGCTGAGAGATTTTAACTGATTTATTTCACGAAATTTTTTTGAAGCCAACGCCAAACCCAAGCTACGAGTCATTTGCCCAGCTGTTGGTGAGGAATCAGCCGATGTAATTTTTTTATCGGTTAATGATTTCCAAGTTCCATCATCATTAATTAAACGAGTTGCAAAGTGAGCATTCATCTGTCTTCCGCCGCTATTTGGTTCGGCATTCACATCAGGATGAGCATATAATTGAGCAAACAATTCTTGCAACGAAACCATTTCTGCTGCCAACATAAAAGTTTGGTCGCGATAATAACCGCTGCGCCAATCACCATTTTTAAAAGCCTTTGACATGGCTATTTGCGGCAATTCTTTGCCATCACCAAAAATGCCAAATTTAGCTTTGCCTGTCAGCACTTCTTTTCGCCCGAGCAAACTTGCTTCCCGGCTTTCGCAGGCAACTTGAAAATCTTTCAACACTTCTTTTTTGAAATCTTCAAAAGCCAAAACAGATTTTTCTTTTTCGTTCGTCATTTTATTTCAATTTTATCG
>CAIQHW010000394.1 GCA_903871715.1 uncultured bacterium | reverse complement strand
TGTTTTGCAATTAGAATTAAAAGCAGAAAATTTTGAAAAAAACATTCACTTATTAGTTTCAAAAATAAAAAATGAAGATAGCCGCAAACAATTGATGGCGTTGAAAAAGAACAATACTACTACTTTCGATTTTATAGCTGCTTTTAACAATGATACCGAAGAATTAATTCACAACATTTTAAACATTGGGCATGAAGAATTTGAAAAAATAAATGCAGTTCATTTGCAAATTACTGTAAAAACAATTTACCGATTAAAGAAAGCTGAATTGAATGAAGAATTGTTTGAAAAGGTTTTTCCTGCTCGAAATATCAATACTATTGAGGCTTTTAAAGCAGAATTAAAAAAAGAATTGGAAATTATTTATGCCAAAGAAGCAGCAAAAAAAGCAAATACAGATTTGCACAATTATTTAGTAGCAAATACACCGATGGAATTTCCAAAAGATTTTTTGAAAAAATGGATGCAATCGGTCAGTAAAAATCCAGTATCGGCTGAAGAAATTGAAAAGAGTTTTGATTCGTTTGTGGAAGATTTAAAATGGACATTGATTAAAAACAAAATCATTGTTGAAAACAAATTGCAAATCACCCAAGAAGATATGAAAAACAAAGTAATGGAATATCTTCGCGAAGCCTACAAAGGCATGGAGGATGCCATGTTGGAAGGAATTGCACAACGAATTATGAGCAACGAAAAAGAAACTGAATACATGGCTGAGCAATTAATTAGCGAACGGGTTTTTGATTATTTGCGCAAGCAAACTACATTCAATTCTAAAGAAGTTTCGCTCGAAGAATTTGATAAAATTGTGAATCCTCATCCACATCATCACCACTAAAATTTACAAAATGATTATCACTGCAAGTGAATTAAAACAAAGATTGAACAATGGCGAAACGCTTAATATCGTTGATGTTCGCGAAGTATATGAATTTGAAGAAAGTAAAATTCCAACAGCAATAAATATTCCTTTGGGAAATATCGCTTCGCAAATTGCTGAATTGGAACATTTAAAAAATGAAGAACTCATAATGCAATGCCGCAGCGGACAACGAAGTGGCATTGCGCAGCAAATATTGATGGCTGCTGGGTTTGCAAACGTAAAAAATTTGCAAGGCGGTATTTTAGCTTGGCAAGCGTTGGGTTAACTTTAAAATTGACCAATCAATCATTTTTATTGAAAATATTTTTACAACGCAATATGCTATTTTTGATTTTTTTGCGTTAGTAAAACACTCATGAATAATTATCGCTTTCATAATCGCTTTCGCATCACTTTAATTATTGTGGCTTTGATGATTGTAATCACCAGTTTGTGGTACACACATTTGCTGGCTGAAAAGCTATCGTTTGAAGAACACAACAAAATGGAATTGTTGGCAAATACCTATGAACACTTAAGTGCAGCAGGCGAAAATACCGACATTGGTTTTTTAATTAGCATCATTCAACACAACAAAACCATTCCATTAATTTTAACAAACGACAAAAAAGAGTTTCAAAATTGCATTAATTATCCACGTGAAGATTCGGCTAATGCACAGCATATGAAAGCAGAATTGATGCGGCTTCGCATCTACCAAGATTCCATTCCTATTGCTACAAATGGCAAAATTGTATCGTACATTTTTTATAAAGACTCCACCTTATTAACCGAGCTAAAATATTTTCCGTTTATACAAATTACTATCATTTTGGTATTTTTAATTGTAGCTTATTTAGCATTTTTTGCTTCACATCGCAACACTCAAAACCAGCTTTGGGTGGGCATGGCAAAAGAAACGGCACATCAAATAGCCACACCATTAAGTTCGCTAACAGCATGGTTAGATTATTTGAAAGAAAACTTAGAAAAAGAAAAAAATATCGTTGCATTAAATGAAATGGAAAATGATGTAACAAGGTTGGAAGTGATAACCCAGCGATTTAGCAAAATAGGCTCGAAACCTGAATTGCAGCCCTACCCTATTTCATTGTTGATTGAAAAAAACAAAGATTATATGCAACGCCGAGCCAGTAGCAAAGTAATTTTTGAATTAAAAAATGAATTGCCACAAAACACCAACATCGCCATTAATCAGGCATTGATGGATTGGGTGCTAGAAAATTTATTGAAGAATGCATTGGATGCTATGGAAGATGGAGTGGGCAAAATTTCAATTCATCTATTTTTAAACCACAAAAAATGTGTGATAGACATTACCGATTCGGGTAAAGGCCTTGCTGGCGATAAATTTAAAACAGTTTTTCAACCCGGCTACAGCACGAAGAAACGTGGCTGGGGCTTGGGTTTAGCTTTGTGCAAAAGAATTGTAGAGGAATATCATCTAGGTAAAATTTTCGTAAAAGAATCGCAATTAGGCATGGGTACTACTTTTAGAATAATTTTACCACAATAATTTTATAAAAAATGAAAATCTTTTTCAAAAAAACCACATGAAAAAAATTGCACCGCTTTTAATTTTCGGCTTTTTATTTTTGAGTTCATTTAGCTCCAACCCACCATTAAAGCTGGGTTTGCTTAAATATAATGGTGGTGGCGATTGGTATGCTAACCCAACTTCGTTGCCCAATTTGGCAGTATTTGTAAAACAACAATTGGGTATAAATGTAGATGCCGACCAAGGTGTGGTGGAAGTGAGCAGCCCTGATTTATTTAACTATGCATTTGTGCACACCACTGGACATGGCAATATTACTTTGAGTGATGCAGAAGCCAAAAACATGCGCACATGGCTTACTGCTGGCGGATTTTGGCATATTGATGACAACTATGGCATGGATCCTTATGTGCGCCCTGCGCTGAAAAAAATTTTTCCAGAATTAGATTTAATTGAGTTGCCATTTAATCATTCAATTTATCATCAGCATTTTAATTTCAACAATGGCTTGCCAAAAATTCATGAACATGATGGCAAACCTCCAAAAGGTTGGGCATTGATTTATCAAGGTCGTGTGGTTGTTTTTTATTCATACGAATGTGATTTGGGCGATGGTTGGGAAGATTACAGCGTACACAAAGACACACCCGAAAAGCATTTGGCGGCTTTACAAATGGGCTCAAACTTAATTCAGTATGCGTTTTTACACTAAATATTTTACACGATTATTCAACTTTAATGAAAATAAATTTCAAAGCACTTTTACTTGCAATACTCTTAATTGCAACACTTTCACCACTTCAAAATTTTGCACAAAAAAAATCTGCTAAAAAATATCCTGCTTTGTTGTGGGAAATTTCAGGTAATGGGTTGAAACAAAAATCCTACTTATTTGGCACTATGCACGTAAGCAAAAAATTGGTTTTCAATTTAAGCGATTCATTTTTTTATGCGCTGAAAAGTGTTGATAAGGTTGGGCTCGAGCTCAATCCTGATAGGTGGCAAGCCGATATGATACAATCGGAAGATGAAAAAAATGATTTGGTAAAATATACTTCAACGAATTATAAAACCCCTATTTATTCTACCTCATTTGAGTTGGAAAAATATGATGTGCTTTTGCAAACATTGTTAAAAGTGCAACCGTCAATCATCAACAATTTGTTGTATCGCAATTACAACAAGTACAACGAAGATTATGAAGAAGACACTTTTTTAGATTTATTTCTTTATCAAGCTGGAAAAAAACTAGGCAAGAAAGCCACAGGCATGGAGCATTTGAAGACCAGCGATTTAATTCAAGCTGAAGCATATCGGGATGAATTGAAAGAAAAGAAAAAAGCAAAAGACATTGGTAATACATCAAAATTGAGAGATAAAATTGAAGATGCGTATCGCAATCAGGATTTAGATGAATTGGATTCGTTGGAAAAAGTAACGGAACAAAGTGAGGCTTACACTAATCGTTTCATCAATTATAGAAATCAAATTCAAGCCAATTCGATGGATACTATTTTGCAAAGTGGAGCATCACTTTTTGTGGGTGTGGGCTGTGCGCATTTACCTGGCGATAAAGGTGTGATTGAATTGTTACGCAAAAAAGGTTACAAATTGCGACCCATTAAAAAAGGCGAACGCGATGTGAAACAAAAAGAAGAAATTGAAAAACTCCGAGCACCCATTTCTTTTGTAAATTATAAAAGCGAAGATGGTTTGTATGAAGTGATGATACCTGGAAAGCCTTACGAAATGGGCGGTACAAGGTTTTTAGATACCAAACAATATTCCGACATGAGCAATGGATCGTATTACATGATAGCTCGAATGCATGCCCATGCTGCATTTATTGGCGATGATGAAAATAAAGTAATGAGTAAAGTAGATAGCTTATTGTATGAAAATATTCCGGGCAAAATTTTATCTAAAAAGAAAATCAATAAAAGTGGCTACAATGGCTTTGATATCACCAACAAGACTCGTAGAGGTGATGTGCAACGGTATCAGATCTTTGTGTTGCCCACCGAAGTGATCGTGTTTAAAATGAGTGGCTCGGGTGAATATATTGTGAATGGAAATGAAGCCGAAACTTTTTTCAATTCGATAAAATTGCAACTCAAAAACACCACTTCAAATTTTACCAATTACACTTCGCCTGCTGCCGATTTTTCTATCAAATTTCCCAATACACCAGTTGCGTATTTAAACAAAAATACCAAAGATGATGTGGATAGATGGGAGTTTGAAACTGTAGATGGAACTACTGGAAATGCTTATGGCGTATGGCATTCAGCCCGATACAGTTTTACGGATATAAAAGATGATAGCACCATTTTAGAGTTGATGAACAAAAGTATTTATTTCAGCGAACCTGTTTTGTATGAAATGAAAAAACAGTTTTTCAACTATAAAAATTATTCGTGCTTGCAAACCATTTTCAAATTGAACGATAGTAGTTTTTTAACCACTCGGCATATTTTACGTGGAGCACATAATTACACGTTATTGTTGCATAGCAAACAAAAAACGAGTGATGATTTTTTCAACTCGTTTCATTTTCAACCTTTCAAATACGGTGTGGAAAAGGATTTTAGCGATAATTTGGCAATGATAAAATGTAAAGCGCCGTTTGTACCAAAATTAGATACAGCCTTTCGTCGAGTTTTTGTAGAGTTGAATTTTGCGAAAAATAACTTTGTAAATGGAGTAGAAAAAGAGCAGTATTGGCAAGCAAAAGAAAACATAAAATTGGTAAATGATTCGACACAAGAAATGGTGTTGATTCAAACACAAAAATTGCCAATTTATTTTTATACAAAAGACATCAACAAATTTTGGCAACACGAAATCAATGCTTATTACGATAGCACAACACACATTCTAAAATCGAAAAAATATTTTTCACTGGCAGACGGAACATCAGGATATAACTTGGTTTACACCGATACAGGTTCAACACAATTAGTTAAAATCAAGTTCACTTTAAAAGGAAATTTGCTGGTAAATGCGTTGACGGTTTCTGCTGCAAATGAAAATGAAAGTGAATTATTAAGTACCACTTTCAATTCTGTTTTGCCTAATATTAAAAAGACAAACGACAACATTTTACACAATAAATTGAATGATTATTTTGCTGATTTTTACTCAAAAGATGAACACATAAAAACTCGAGCAAGAAATTGGTTGAGCAATATTCGCTATGATGAAGAAGGCATTCAAGGGTTGCTGAATGCTTATCGCAGCTATCATTATGAAGAGAAAGATTTTTACGACAACAAAACAAAATTGGTTAAAGAATTAGGCTACATCACCGATACAGCGGCGCAACCAAAATTGCGGAAAGCCTTAAAACAAGTGTATGATTGGAGTGCCGACACCTCAATGTTTCAAAATCAAGTGATTATTGCTTTGGCAAGATTGCGAAATAAATCGGCTTACAATGAGTTAAAACACTTGCTGATAATGGATCCACCAGTGTTTGATAATCGAAGCCAAATGAATGAATTGTTTGGTTTGCTAAATGATTCTTTAAAAATTTCGAAAACTTTACTTCCTGATATTTTGCAATTAATTTCGTTGGATGACTACAAACCTTATGTGTATAAGTTGCTCGAAAGCCTTGCTGATAGCAACTTGTTGGCTGCGAAAGATTTAGAACAAAATTTTAGCAAAATATTTTTCGACTCCAAAATAGATTTGAAAAAACAATTTTCAAAAGATGATGAAATGCTGAAAAGCATTGCTGATAAAGATGCACAAGCAGCTAATCGTTATAAAAGATTTTACAACAGCGAAGAAATTGATAAGGCATTGATTCGCGATTTTAAATTGTTGTCGTTGTTTTACAACAGCAATGAAATGGTGAAAAAGTATTTTGATAAAGCTGTTAGAAGTCCAAATCATTTAGTGCAAATTAATGCCATAGCGGCTTTGGCGAAAAATGAAATTTTGTTTGATAAAGACGATGGTTTTATGACAAGGTTGGCAGATAATAAACTGTTTTCTTTTATGCTTTATCGCAGTTTAGGATTGGTAAAATCTGAAAAATATTTTCCTTACGCATTCAAGAATCAAAAGGATTTAACGATGAGCCAAATTTATGCCGAAGGCGATTTTAAACATATTGATACCATTGTTTTTTTACAAAAATCGAAAGCCGAAGTGCGCAACAAAAAAGGCTTTGTTTATGTGTATAAATATCGCTTAGATACTGATGGTCCTTGGTATTTGGCATTATGTGGGATTCAACCATTGGATAAATATTATACTGATTTTAACACTTTAGTAAGCGATGTAAAAACACAAATTGATTCCAACAAACCTTTGCAAAAACAAATTGATAGAGCAATCACCAAAGAAGTTTTACAAAATTTAAAAAACGAAAACAATTTTTTTTGAGCGCATTCCAATTCGATTAACTTATTTTTGCGACAGTGAAAAAAATCGACCGTTTAGTGCTACGTTCCTTTGTACCGCCTTTCATTGCTACATTTTTCATCACGCTGTTTGTGTTTTTAATGCAGTTTGTTTGGAAATATATTGATGACATTGCTGGTAAAGATTTGGGTGTTGTAGTTATCGCAAAATTGCTGTTTTACACTTCTGCCAGTTTAGTGCCTTTGGCGTTGCCATTGGCTTGTTTGTTAGCATCTATTATGACCATGGGCAATATGGCTGAACATCACGAGTTGACTGCATTTAAAGCATCTGGCATTTCTCTTTTCCGATTTATGCGCTCGATAATTTTTGCTGGAATCTCACTTTCAATTTTAGCATTTTTGTTCAACAATTTTGTGATTCCAATTGCCAATTTAAAATCGGGAACACTGCTTTATGATGTGAGAAATAGCCGTCCGTCCTTTAGTATTAAAGAAGGCATTTTTTATAAAGGCATCGAAGGTTATGCAATTAAAATCGGGCGAAAAGATGGTGATGGGAAAACGATTCATGATGTGATGATTTATGACCACACCAGCGGTAGAGGTGATGATAATATTATTGTGGCAAAGGATGGCGAACTATCTACTACCAGCGACAAAATTTATTTGATAATTACTTTAAAAAACGGTTCGCATTATCAAGAGATGGTACCCAAAAGTGCCGACAATGCAGAGTTTGTCCGTAGTGATTTTAGAGAGTACAAAAAATATTTCGACCTTTCAGGATTTAAAATGGAACGCAGTAATGAAAGTATTTTTAAAGATAATTATCAAATGATGAACCTAAATCAATTAAGTAGTTAGCACTCGGTAAATATCATCATAGGCTATGGCGTTATCGTCGTAGCCTATATCCTTGAATAGCGTCCGG
>CAIQHW010000393.1 GCA_903871715.1 uncultured bacterium | reverse complement strand
TAGCTCGAAACCTTTTAGTATTGATCCAAAAATTGGTGTAGAAGGCGGTTATAAGAATATTGTTTTTTTGCGATTAGGCGTCAATAATATTCAACACCAAACTGATGATAATGGTAAAAAAATAACCACCATTCAACCCAATTTGGGCATTGGTTTAAAACTAAAATCATTTACTATCGATTATGCGCTCACTAGCCCTGGTAGTGCAGGCAATGTGTTGTATTCGCATGTGTTTTCATTGATGTTAGATTTGAATAAAGCTGAAAAAGGTAGATACAGATATTAAGCATTGAATTACTTGAAAAAACTTCACCTTCATTTTACACAAACAATTTTTTATAAAAATAAATTGATGAAGCATTTGAAAAGAACTTTAATACTGATGGTTGTATTGTTTTCCATTATGGCTAAAACCCACAGCCAGAGCCTTATGGGCAACGAGTGGATTTTTGATTATAGCAAAACTTATTTTAAAATTCAAGTACCACACGATGGTTTATATCGCATACCTTATGCTACCTTGCAGGCTGCTGGCTTAGCTAGCCACATTGGTAATGATTTTATTTTGTTTGGCAGAGGGCAAGAGGTTCCTATATTTCTTACATCTGCTAATTCGCTTTCGAATACAGATTATATCGAGTTTTATGGTCAAAAAAATGATGGTTGGTTAGATGAATGGTTGTTTCAAAATCCGCAAACGGACCATTTTAATCCGTACTATAGTTTCTTTACCGATACAGCTGTTTATTTTTTAACAGTTCAGCCTGGGGTAAGCCACAAACGTATTTCAGCTTATGCCAATAATGGCTCACCACAAACGCCAGAACCTTATTTTTTACATACAGAATTGTATGAAGACCATAGCAGTTACGCTGCTGGATACAGCATTAATTTAGGTAGCGGACATGAAGCCATTCCATCTTCTTTTGATGTGGGCGAAGGTTGGTTTGGTTTATTTTTTAATTCTACTTTTACTCAAAACATGAATACACCATATCCTTATACTGGCGCAGGCTCACCAGGGTTTTATGCTGATATAATAACATCAGGAGTTTACCCGAGTAACAACAATATTAGTGTAAACATCAATGGGCAATATGGTTTTGGTGGAAACATAAGTTTTATTGGAGTGGGTGATAATCATTTTACTGGCAGCAATATTTCAATGGCAGCATTAAACAATGGTACAACGCCAATTAACTTTACCGTAAATGTGGGAGGAAATTATGAAGGCGTAAGCGCCATTAAACTAATTTATCCCAAGCTTTACGATTTTGGAAATAACAACCAAGAGTATTTTCAGATTAAAAATAGTGCCAGTAGTTATTTAAACAAACATCTTTTTGTAACCAACTACAATGCACAAGGTGCAGATGCTATCTTATACGATTTTGACCAAAACATTAGATTAGTAGATATTAACAGCGGTGGTATTCAAAACACGTTCAATTTTTTACTGCCGCAATCGTCATCATCCAGCCGCGATTTGTTTTTATCTAATGAAAACAATGCTACCATAGTTAGTAATTTAATACCTAGAAAATTTATTGATTATTCTCAAAGCAATAATCAAGGCAATTATATAATTATTACCCACCCACAATATCGAAATGATGGTACTGGTCATGATTATGTAATGGATTATGCAGCCTACCGCAAAAGTGCGGCTGGCGGTAGTTATGATACATTAATTGCCGACATTAATATGTTGTACGATGAGTTTGCTTATGGGGTGCAATATCACTCTTTAGCAATTAGAAATTTTGCGCATTATGTAGATATACACTTTTTGCAACCCAAACCTTTTCACTTTTTTTTAATTGGCAAAGGGCAGTTATATTATAATGCTAGAAACGATGCCAGCAGAAGGGCTTTGAATTTGGTGCCTACTTTTGGTAATCCGGGTTCCGACAACTTATTAACCGCTTATAACAACGATTGGTATCCACACATTGCTATTGGTAGATTGTCGTGTTACAACGGAAAAGAAGTAAAAACTTATTTAGAGAAAGTAAAAGATTATGAAACAGCCCAACAAGAAAATTGCAGCTTTGGCACACAAACTTTAGCCAATAAAGATTGGCAAAAACAAGTGATACACCTTACTGGTGGTACCGACACCACCCAACAAAATTTATTTGATGGTTATTTGAACACAGGTTTATATAACCCTTTAACACCAATGAAAGCTATCATTCAAGATACTTTGTTTGGTGCTAATGTATCTATATTTAAAAAAACAAGTTCGGCGCCTATACAAATTTCAGCCAGTATTAAGTTAGATTCTTTGATTAATTCGGGGGTATCAATTATCAATTTTTTTGGGCATTCTGCCTTTTCCACATTAGAATTTGCTATTGACAATCCAAATACTTATCAAAACTATGGCAAGTATCCGCTATTCCTTTCCAATGGCTGTTTTTCTGGCAATTTATTTGAATACCCACCTCAAAATAATAATGTACGTGGCTTGAGTGAACGTTTTGTAGTGCCCGATGCTGGAACACCACAAAACATTGGTGCTATCGCCTATGTTTCTACTTCAGATTTAGGTATCAGCACTGGGTTAAATTATTACAGCAATTATTTATACCAAAATTTAACCCAAAAACATTACGGCAGTACATTGGGTGAGTGTATTAGAATTGGAGTAGATTCGCTTTTATATAACACCAACTTTGGTTTTATTGATGTAGTTGTTTCGGGCGAACAAATGTTGTTAAATGGCGATCCTGCCATCAAAATTAACCCACACAGTAAACCCGATTATGCCATTGAACCTTCGCTTATTTCATTAAACCCAGCTGTCATTAATTTAGAAAGTGGCAATACTTTCAACGTTAATTTTTCGGTTGAAAATATTGGTCAAAATAAAAACGATTCTATCAATATTATTATATTTAGGTACTTCCCCAAAGCCGATTTAACCTTAAGCACTAATGCTATTTTAATAAAATCGATGCGCATAAAAGCACCCGCTTATCGCAGCAATTTTAGTGTACCAGTGTTGATGAATCCAAATAATTCATTGGGGGCAAATAGAATCCAAATTATTATAGATGCTGCAAATGAAGTAAATGAAATTTGTGAAACCAACAACACCGCCAATATTGATTTCAATATTTCCTCTTTAGATATTTTACCAGTATATCCTACACAATTTGCTATTGTATCTGCCACAGATACTTCCAACTTTGCTTTAAAATCGAGCACAGTAGAACCTTTTGCACCTGCTCGATTATATTTTGCACAAATAGATACCACTCAAAAATTCAACAGCCCATTGTTGCAAACCACCACTGTAAATCAAACTGGTGGTGTAGTTTCATGGCGACCGCATGTGGCTTGGGTAAACAATAGAGTGTACTATTGGCGTGTAGCTGTAGATACAATTTATGGCAATCATTCACTAACTTGGCATAATTCCTCTTTCACATACTTAGCTAATAGCTCGGCAGGCTGGGACCAATCGCATATTTACGAATTTAACAAAGATAATTTTCAAACACTTTACATCGATTCCATTTCTCGAAAATTTAAATTTGCCAACAATGTTCGCAATGTAAAAATACATGATTTTGGCACAGGATTCGACCAAACTGTGATGCCCTATTTAGATTATCAATCGCTGTGCAATGGTGGCTCTTGTGTACCATACATCGGTATTTATTCTGGTTTACCAGGGCAACCTTTTGGTGGGTTTAATCTAGTTATTTTCGATTCAGTACTTGGACAAC
>CAIQHW010000392.1 GCA_903871715.1 uncultured bacterium | reverse complement strand
GTTAGAGAATGATTATTAAATGTATATGTTTGATTGCCACAAATAGTTTGAGTTATAGAAGAAGATGAAGCTTGCAACACCGTTAAATGCAGCGTAATCATACTATCGCAAAATACATAGTTGGTAAGGGTGTCATAATAAGTGCCGCTTGTATTTAAAGCATGATTGTTAAATGTATAAGTTTGATTGCTACAAATAGTATGATTAAATGAAGAAGCGGAAGAATTACCTACACTTAAATGTAACGTAATAACACTATCACAACCAAAATGATTTGGAATAGTATCTTTATAAGTACCTGCTATACTCAACATCGTTCCATTGAAGTTATAATTATTGCCATTGCATATTGCACCATTGATGGTTGAACTGCTTGGGTTGCCTAAGTTCAAATGCAGGGTAATAATGGAATCACAGCCTACATAATTAGTGAGCGTATCATAATAAACACCTTGTATTGTTAAAGCATGACCATTAAAAGTGTAACTACTTCCAGGACAAATGTTTTGATTAAATGAGCTGTTGCTGACTGGTTTTATTATCAAATTTAAAGTAATGATAGAATCACAACCTCTATAATTAGTCAATTTAATTGTATCAGAAGTATTGTTTGCTGTATAAACTGCATTGTGTTTTGCTACCCAAATATAGCTACCGCAAGCATTGGCACTAAAAGTAGAAAAGGTAGGACTGCAAGTGCAATTAGTACCAAATCCTGCTCCAGCATCTTTTGACCAGTTACCAGCTAAAACATATCCATTTGCATTACTAACAGTATCTACTTGAATACAAGTAAGAGATGGATTAATGGTTGCATCAAAAGCAACAAGTGTTTTATTGTGCCCGTTTGCAATGTTCAAACTGGTTAAGTGATTGCCGTTACAATATAAACTTGTTAGTGCCGTATTATTAACAACATTCAAGTTTGTTAAAGTGTTTCCAGCACAAGCCAAAAAAGTAAGAGCTGTGCATCCACTTACATTTAAGCTGTTTAAGCGATTACTGAAGAAGAAGCTCTGCTGGTTACAATATAAAGTGGTAAGGGCTGTGCATCCACTTACATTCAAGCTGTCAATAAGATTTCGAGAGCAATCTAAATAAGTAAGAGCTGTACATGTATTTAAATTCAAGCTAGTTATTAGATCACCAGAACAATCTAAATAAGGCAGTGATGTAAAATATTCTATCCCTGTTAAATCGTGAATATTCTTCACAGAAATATTCATCGGAATTGAATAAACAGCAGCCTCAGCTGGGGTGATATCCGTGGGGCTGGTGGGATGTGGTACAAAGTACAATAACCATGTTTTGAAAACAGAATCAGGGATATAAACAAACACCGTTAAATTCAAAATTGCCAAGCTATCGCATCCTATAGAATTGGTTAAATGAAGCGTATCGCGACCTGCTGCATTCATCACATGCCCATAACCTGTATATGGAAAAGTATTGTTGGTGTAAAATGGAACATTGGTGATTGACGAAGTAGGTGCAATTCCTTTTAGTCTAACTTGTAAAGTATCATGTGTTGAACCATTAATGGCTATTAATTTAATGAGTTGTCCGTTGCTGACATTAACAATATTGGCATTGGTAGCTGTATCTAATAAATTAGTAAAAGTGGAATCATACCATTGGTAACTTAAATAACCAGTTGGGGCTATCAAATTGGCAACTGTTCTTCCCATACAATAATGCTGGGTAATTTTAGGATAGACACATGTGGAAGGCACATCAACATAAGCATAGCCAAAATGACCACCATAAGTACAATCAGTAGCTGTAAAATTCAGATAAACTGTTCTTCCGTTTTGGTTATTGATATTAAATGTGTAAGCTGACCAAGACTTAAAATAAATAGAATCAGAAGTGGCTCCATTAAACATGCTTTGAAACCCTGCATTGTTTGACAAATAATCTGAAACAAAACTATCAATGGGGTTGCCTGTTATTGAATCAATCACATCTGCTCTAAATAATGGGACATTAGTAAGTTGGTGTGCTACTGCTCCTTCTAACACTGGCGCATAGTAAAAAGACAAAGGATAAGAAGTGGATGATGACGGTATTTTAATTTTTGTTTGTACTCGTTCGCAAAGATAGCCTGCTACATCAGCTCCTAACTTGAGGGAATAATTTCCTGCATTAGCTAAAGGGCAAACTACTGGAAAATTGCCATAAGGGTCTAATCCTGAAACTTGCGTTGGGGTAATGGTTTGACGATTAATAATTGGCAAAGAGGACGATAAACTAAAAACAGAATTAGTTAAGCCAACAGTGCCTACAAAACAATTCCAATTAATTAAAGTGTCTTGTTCAAAATCGATATTGCTTTTACATAAATTGCTTGAATAAACAACACTTAAGTTAAGCGTAACTACTGAATCACAGTTGCTATACGATTTAAGGGTGTCAACATATACGCCAGTGTTGGTAAGATTTTTACCATTGAAATTATAGGTTTGCCCATTGTAAATAGATTGATTAATAGTTGTAAATTGAGTGAGGCGGCATTTTGTGGAATCGAATGAAAACTTCCATAATGAACTATTTAGTGTGTTCCCATCTGTACCTAAGGTAACATAACCTGCATTTCCGCAACTAAAGCCGGTGCATCCGAATAATGGGATACCGCCATAATCTAATATTTTTGACCATGAATTTAGCGCAGGACTATATTCCCAAAAGTCTTTCTTTTTATAAAAATTTGTATCCATTCCAAGCCCTACAAAACCACTATTTTTAATTGAAAATCCTGTTGCAAAGCTTCTATATCCGCCAGCAAAATTAGCTTTTTGTGTCCACTGGTTAGTTAAGGTAGAATATGCCCACATTTCATTTGTTCCTTTATTTAATGTATCACTCCCTGCGCAAACATAACCCTCTGCATTTATCGTAAAAACTGCTGGCTGATACAACCCCTTGCCATAATAGTTTGCTTTTTGTGTCCATGAATTTAAGGTAGGATTATATTCCCAAAAATCATGTAGATAAACAGTGTCAGAGCCACCGCCAATATAACCCTTGCCATTAATCGAAAATGCGAAAGCACCATCTCTTACAGTATTGCTTACATTTGCTTTTTGTGTCCAAACATTAGTGGCAGGGTTAAATTCCCAAAAATCATTGTAAGCAGTGTTTCCATTCCAGCCAGTGCCAATATATCCTTTAGTGCCAATACTAAAGCCTGCTGCATAGTCTCTTGCAGCACCTGCAAAGTTTGCTTTTTGTGTCCAAGCATCGGTTAAGGTATCGTACTCCCAAAAGTCATTATAATAAGTGGTCGTATTAAAATCATATCCAGTGCCCACATATCCTTTACCGCCAATGCTGAAAGACACTGCATAAATTCTGCCGCCAATGCCTGTAAAGTTTGCTTTTTGATGCCAAGTGTTTGCTATTTGTGCAATAGATTTTTGTTGTAAAAAAGCTATGCAAATGAATGACAGCAGTAAAAGTTTCTTCATGGTAAATAGATTAGTTGTTTTAAATTATTTGTTGTTGTTGGTAGAGACGCACAATTGTGCGTCTTTACAATTATTTATCACCCATTATCTTCTTTAATTCCTCTGCCGATACCGTTGGTGGCATTTCGCCTTTTTTCATTTTGGTTATCACTCCGCTGGCGCAAGTTTGCAATTGAGCCTTTGAGCGTTGCGAACTTGTGCCACTTTATTTATTGGCACAAGTCGGCTATACGCTATTCCAATGCTTCAGACTTGCGCCAGCAGGGTTGTTGTTGGTAGAGACGCACAATTGTGCGTCTTTACAATTATTTATCGCCCATTATTTTTTTTACACCACCAATGCCCCTGCAATATTGGGGTTAGCTGGGTTTACTGTTAATTTTAATTGCGCTGGATGTATTATCAAATCCATATCTTCCATAGGCATAGCACCTAACAAAACCATATCGCCTAAAACTAATGCGCCTGTTAAACACATGCGGTTGGCATAATTTAATTTTATGGGACCTACATAAGGCACTAATTTTTTGCTGCCATCGGCTATGGTTACTTCTCGTTTTTCAAATTCGGTTAAGTTTAATTGAATAGCAATATGCTGTGGAATGCAAAGAAACAAAGCCCCTGTATCAACCAATGCTTTTGCGGTTACGCTCTCTAATGCTGGATTAGAGGGATTGGATATTTTTATGTCGGCAAATATTTGTCCCATTTTTGTTTTATTTTTTTACAAAGGTAAATCTTATTTATCGCCCATTATCTTCTTCAACTCCTCTGCCGATACCGTTGGTGGCATTTCGCCCTTTTTCATTTTTGTTATCACCAGTTCAGCCACTTTTGCGGCTTGTTGTTTTTTTGCAAAACCATTGTTGCCAGCCATGCCCGGTGGCGTAGGTTGGTGTATCATTAGTTTATCGCCATTATAAATATCATAGCCAAAAGTGTGGTTAGCACTACTAATTATTTTGTAAGAAAAGTTTTGGCTGTTGGTTTTCATTTGCTCAAAACCTGCTTGGGGTTCGGCTTGCTGGGCTTGTGCAAAGGTGTTGCACAAAAAACAAAGGGCAATAAAAATGAAAAGTTGTTTCATCATTTTATGGGTTAACTTTAATAGGGTATAAATTTTTGCATTACAAAACTATTAAAACAATTTGAAACAAAGTAAATTAATTTTTGACCATCAAATATAGGTTTATCAAACATAAAAAATTGTTTAACAAGAATGGTAAAAGGAAAAACATTCTTATTTACTCGATTACCAACAATGATAAGCCTTTCAACAACTTTGCTAAAAGGAATTTTATGGTTGTTTGGTCTTTTGCCAACAATAAAAAGTCTTTTCACAAAAATGGTAAAAGGAAAAACAGGGTTGTTTACTCAATTACCAAAGATAAAAAGTCTTTCAACATCTTTGGTAAAAGGAATTTTATGGTTGTTGAAAGTGATTTTAAGAAAGCAAAATGAGTGTCTATTGCACTTTGAGCATTATGGCTAAACATGGATTCATAGCGCCATACACCTATTGCGTAATAAGTTTGAAATGTTAAACTTTTGAAAAAAATAAAAAAAGTGAAACTTTTTGGCACAGGTTTACGTATAGTATTTTATCGTCAGTGCGTTTGCAAAGTTGTAAGCGTAGTTTGTAAAAACTAACACTGCAAGCCATTGCAGTAAAAATGCAAACCAATTAAAAGGCTGATAAAAAGGAGGTGTAAAGAAATGAGCTATAAAAGAAAAACCACTGGCAAGGTGATGGATGTGGCACAAATTAGACTGGCTGCCATGACTCAAATTGATGCCGATAAAGCTCGTGTGATAGATTATGGCGACACGGGCAGTACGCTTACCAAAGCCGATTATCAGGCACAAATGACTTTGTATAGTGGCTTAATTGCTTCGTACAACAAATTGTTGGACCAAGCCGATACTTTGAAAAACAACATAGCTGATGCTGAAACTAAATTGAACAACATGAGTGTAGGCATTTTAGCTGGCGGTTCGGCAAAGTTTGGTAGAAACAGCAATGAATTTCAGGAATTGGGCGGCACTAGAATTGTTGACCGCAAACGCCCCGTTCGTCAGCCTAAAAAAGCTGCTTAATATAATTTTAAGCAGATGATGGATTGCGGTAAAAAGCCATTGCTTTGAGGCTAAAAGCGATGGCTTTTTTTGTGAAAAAAGTTTGGTTTACTGATTCTTTGGCGATAAAATTACTTTGCCTTGTTGAATAGGCATGGCAGCTTCTTTGGCAGCATCGGCTCGTTTTTCTTCGTCGGTGCGCAATTTGATAATCTTAAATTCGATGCGGCGGTTGGCAGCATATTGTGCATCGTTGCATTTTACCCCATCTCTACAACCGTTTATAGGGCGGCTTTCGCCATAGCCTTTGCCAGCAATTCGGTCTTTATTTACGCCATGTTTTATCATGTAGTTTACAGTGGCTTGTGCTCGGCGTTCGCTCAACCATTTATTAAATCGGGCAGAGCCGCGGCAATCGGTATGTGCGCCTACTTCAATATCAATATTGGGTTCAAAGCGCAATTTTTTGGTTAGCGTATCTAATGTTTTGGTGTATTCTTTTTCAATGCTCCAACTGCCAAAGGCAAAATAAATATTGCGCACCAACACATTGTCGCCAATGCCTTCTAAAGCAAAATTGATAGCATAACCTTTTTTGCGTTTTTCTTTTTTGGTAGAAATAGTCGCTCGGCTTACTTTGTATTTTTCTTTGCCAGCTTTGATGGTGTAAGTGGTGCGGCAAAGCAATTGGTCGAAATAAAAATGCCCTTCGTTATCGGTTGATAAAACTGTTTTTGCATTAGTGCCATTATTAATAATTTCTACTTTTACATTAGCCAAAGGCTTACGTGTAGCTCTATCCGAAACAGTGCCTTGTAAAAATAAAGTGGGGTCGTGCCTTGTCCATTCATAAATTCTTTCTTTGCCCGATTTATTGCTCGAAACCCAACCAGCATCATCCTTATTGGGGTTCATGGTAAAGCAATAATCATCGTGCGAAGTGTTTACGGGTATGTTTAAATTTTCAGCGTTGGAAAAAGTTTTGCCATCCCATTCCGATTCAAACACATCCAATCCACCCAAAGTGTATCTGCCATCGGTGGAGAAATACAACATGCTATCTTTGGTTACAAATGGAAAAACCTCATTGCCAGTTGAGTTAACACTTGCGCCCAAATTTCGGGGTTCGCCCCATTCGCCATTTTCATTTTTTGAAATGATGTATAAATCGGAACCACCTAAGCCACCTGGTTTGTCGGATGCAAAAATCATTGAGTTACCATCGGGCATCAATGCTGGATGCATGACCGAATATTCATCGCTGCTAAATGACAATGGAATTACATTACTCCAATTTTCGCCATCTTTTTGTGCCGAAAAAATCTTCAACACATTTTCGGCTTTGATGCCAGTTTTGGCATTGCCACTTTCCACAACAGTAGTTCGTGTAAAATAACAAGTATTGCCATCGGCTGTAAAGGCGCAGGGTCCTTCGTGTGCCAGCGAATTGATGTCGCCTTTTAATTTGCTAGGTTTAATGTATTCTTCGCTACCAGTAGCAACATCTTTTTCGGTATAATACAAATCTAAATTGCCCGAACCGAGCCATGGAAAACGCTGACGGGCTTGTTGGTCGATTGATTGTGTTTCGGCACAAATCACAATTCCATTGCCCAATGGTGCTGCACCAAATCGCTCACCTACGCCTCTAATGCTGGTTTCGGTCATGTTGTATAAAGTAGTATCTTGATGAAACATGGAAACGGAATCGCAACTGTGCATCATCATTTTTGCCAAGTCGCTTTTAAATTCCATCAAACTGTCGTAATCGTGAAAAACGTTCTTGGCTTCGTCATAATTTTCATTTGCCATCAACATTTTTCCATAGTTTAAATAATCTTCGGGAGTGGCTTGCTTGGCAGTTTTGCTGCCTTTTATCAATTTGTGATAAGCAGCTTCCGATTTTCGGGTTTGGTTGGTTAAGCGATAACCATCGGCTAACATACGCAATGTTTTAGCATCGGCTTTATTTTCATCCACAGCCTTTTTCAAAAAATAATTCGACTTATCGTATTGCATTTGATTGTAAGCCTGTGTGCCTTTTTGAATATTATTCATACAGCCCGAAGCCAACATGGAAGCCACAATCAAGAATAAAAATAGGAATTTAATAGGTTTCATTCAACGAATAAAAAATTAGAAATAATGTGCCCGAAAAATTTCAGCAAATTTAAGGTTATAAACCATTTATTCTAATTCTAAAGCAATATTATTGCACAAAAAGTTTTAAAAACGTATAACCAATTGGATAGTTGTTTTTGAAATCAATTTTCACACCATTATTTCAAAAATAAATTTCCGCAAAAATTATTCTTTCACAAACTTGGCGGTGTAGCTGTTTCCGGCCATGTTGGTAGCTTTGATAAAGTAGATGCCGCTGGGCAAATTATTAGTATCAAGTCGTAAGTCATAAGTAGTAAGAGGAATCCAATTTGTACTAATTTTTCGACCAATTACATCATACACTTGTATTGTATTCACTTGCGACTTATGACTAACGACTAATGACTCATGCGCTGGATTTGGATAAACTTGCAATTTTGCATTTTCATTTTGCAAATTGTTTACACCTGTTGAAATAGTAATAGTTACTGCATTTGAAGTATCGGTTTTGCAAAAATTGCTCACCATTAATTGTACCATAAAAATGCCAATGGGGGAGTAAATATGTGTAGGATTAATTTGGCTCGATGTATCGCCATCGCCAAAAATCCAATAATGATTTTGCGCATTAGTAGAACTATCGGTAAACTTGTAAACATTGGCACTATCTGTAAAACCAAATTTAGCAACTGGTGGAATTGCGACAGCGACATGAATGGTGTTCGACATCGCCGAATCGTTGGCTGAATGCAGATTATGGCTTCTGTAAAAACATTTTACCGAATCGCCATTGTTAAACATGGAGTATATAAACGAATCAGTAGTAGCATTTTGTAAACTCACATGATTCACAAAGAATTGAAACGTAGGATTGGTATCATGTGGCAAATGTGTAGCTCGAATTATGACTGTTGAACCTGCACAAATGTTGGTAGCAGAGGCAGAAATAGTATCGGCAATTTGCGCAAAAGTATCGTTACAAAACGGAGCCGCAAAAACAAACCACAACAGAAAATATTTTTTCATCAAAAAATTTATTTGAGCAGCGAAGGTAAATAAGTTTGGCGTTTTAATAAAAGTAAGTGGGCGGCATATTTACTTTGTGATTCAATTCCAATCACCATGAACACTAAAAAAATACTGAATTATTTTTTGCAAGGCTTATTTATTATAGGTCCTATCAGCCTTACTATTTTTGCATTGATTTGGTTGTTTCAAAAAATCGACAACATCATACCCGTAGCTTATTTGATGGATAGATATTTACATTTCTATATCCCTGGCACAGGCTTTTTATTGTTCATTTCGCTCATCATTTTAGTAGGATATTTTAGCACCAATTTCTTTCTGAATAAAATTTTATCGGGTTTAGAAGGTTTAATCAACCGTTCAAAGTTTTTAAAATTTGTGTATGGCAGCATTAAAGATTTGATTGGCGCATTTGCAGGCGAAAAGAAAAGCTTTGACAAACCTGTGTTGATTATGATTGATAAAGAAAATGAAATACAACGAATTGGCTTTATTACACAAAATGATTTGCACGATATGGGTGCGCCCGGAAAAGTAGCCGTGTATTGCCCTTGGAGCTATAGCTTGGCGGGCGAATTATTAATTGTGCCTAAAGAAAATGTGCAAGTGTTGGATGTTACAGCTCCAGAAGCGATGAAATTTGTGGTGAGTGGCGGTGTTACAAAATTGGATGATTAATACAGTTAGGAAATGAGTTGATGATAAAATAATTCGCAAACAATTTTTCAAAACCATTTTACTAACTTCGCACAACATTTTTTCTTCTCAAAATGAAAGCAATAATTCCAGTAGCAGGCGCAGGCACAAGGTTGCGACCACACACCTACACACAGCCCAAAGCATTGATACCAGTGGGTGGCAAAACCATTTTATCGTTTATTATTGATGATTTGATGGAAGCTGGTGTACACGATTTTATTTTTGTGATTGGCTATTTGGGCGAAAAAATAAAAGAGTATGTACAAAAGCATTACCCTGATTTAAAAGCAGAGTTTGTAGAACAAAAAAACAGAGAAGGATTAGGGCAAGCCATTTGGCTAACGAAAGATTTAATCACCGCAAACGACCCACTCATCATTGTTTTGGGCGATACTATTTTAGATGTGGATTGGAAAGATGTGGTAAATTGTCAGTTGAATTGTTTGGGTGTAAAAAAAGTGGATGACCCACGAAGTTTTGGTTTGGCAGAACTGAATGATAAAAATGAAATTATTAGAGTAGTTGAAAAACCCAATATTCCAAAAACCAATTTGGCATTAGTTGGCTTGTATAAAATAGGCAGCACAGCGGCTTTGATGGAGGCTTTGGCATTTAACATCACTCATAATATTCGCACCAAAGATGAGTTTCATTTAACCGATGCCTTGCAACGCATGATTGATAATGGCATCATTTTTAACCCCACAAAAGTAAACAATTGGTTTGATTGTGGTAAAAAAGATGTGTTGTTGGAAACCAATTCGATATTGTTGAAACGCATGGCAGATAAAGGTTTACAGCCGTTTCATTTTCCAAACACTATCATCATTCCACCAGTTGCCATTGGCAAAGATTGTAAAATTGATGGTTCGATTATTGGACCCAATGTAGCCATTGGCGAAGGAAGTGTGGTTAATCATTCCATTATCAAAAACTCTATCATTGGCGATTTTGCAAAATTGGAACAGGTAGTATTGCACGAAAGTGTGGTGGGCAGCGATGCCATGATTAAAGGCATGAGCCAAAGCCTAAATATTGGCGATAATACTGAAATTGATTTAAGTTAATTCACTTCCATAAATACTTTCAATTATGCCATCATTCGATATTAAAAGCGAAATCAACGCACAAAATTTAGACAATGCGATTAACAATTTGAAAAAAGAAATTTTAAATCGCTTCGATTTTAGAGATTCAAAAACTGAAATCAATTTGCACAAAAAAGAAAACAATTTGCATGTAGTTACCGAAACCGATTTGCGCATGCGCCAAATTCAAGATGTTTTGTTGAGCAAATTAATGAAACAAGGCATTGACCCCAATTGCCTCGACATGGGCAAAGAACACTATGCCAGCGGCAACATGGTTAAAAAAGACATTAAGCTGAAAGAAGGCATTGATAAAGAAACGGCGAAGAAAATTATTAAGCACATTAAAGAAAGCGGCATGAAAGTGCAAGCGCAAATTATGGATGATATTATTAGAGTAACGGGCAAAAAAATTGATGATTTGCAAGAGGTTATTGCGCTTTGTAAACAAGGCGAATTTGGTATTGCCTTGCAATTTGAAAACATGAAAAGTTAAGAATACATTGTTAAATCAAGTTGTACAACTCAATTCCGAAGAGGCTTTCCACTCGTCAAAATACTTTGCAAACGCTCCATTGATTTTTTTGTAGTTACTAAACTTAGGAATGATTCACGTTCTAAATCCAACAGATATTGTTCATTCACTAATGTTGCAGAAGTTAAATCACCACCACACATTACGTAAGCCAATTTTTGAGCAATTAACAAATCATGTGCGCTAATATAGCCGCCTTCCATCATGGCGTAAGCACCTGAATACATCGGTCCTAAAGCCGTTCTGCCCAATACTTTGATGTCTTCGCGATGTTTGGGTTGCACATAACCTTGTTCTACCATTTTCAGAATTTCAGTTTTTGCCTCCGCAATTACACGATTTGAATTCATCACAATTTTGTCGTGTCCTTTTCTCAAAATGCCCAAACCATAAGCTTCGTGAGCACTTGTTGAAACTTTTGCCATCGCAATATCCATAAAGCGTTTTTGTAAAGTTGGCAATTGTACATCACCTTCAAAATACGAATCACTTGCTCTTAATGCAAACTCTTTTGAGCCACCACCAGCAGGAATAATTCCTACGCCAACTTCCACCATTCCGATATAAGTTTCGGCAGCAGCAATTGCCATATCGCTGTGCATCGTAAATTCGCAAGCACCTCCCAACGCAAGCCCATGTGGTGCTACAACAACAGGAATAGATGAATATCTAATTCGCATCGAAGTATTTTGGAACATGCGAACAGCCATATCCAACTCATCATATTCTTGTTCCAATGCCAACATAAACATCATCGCTACATTTGCGCCAGCGCTAAAATTTGCGCCATCATTTCCAATAATTAAACCAGCATAATTTTGCTCTGCTAATTCAATTGCTTTCATCACACCGCTTAAAACTTCACCACCCACCGAATTCATTTTTGTGGTGAACTCCACGTTCAAAACCCCGTCGCCAATGTGTTTCACCAACACACCGCTATTTTGCCAAACAATATTTTCTTTAAAATTTTCGAGAATTATAAATGATGAAGTGCCAGGAATTACTTCGTATTTATTAGAAACAATGTTGTAGAATTTTCTTTCGCCATTTTCGCTTTTATAAAATGTTGTGTTACTATTTTGCAGCATTTCATTCACCCAATTTGGAATGGTAAAATTGAATGCAGCAAACATGGAAATTGTATTTTGCAAACCAATCGTATCCCAAATTTCAAAAGTGCCTAAATCCCAGCCGAAACCAGCTTTCAAGGCATCATCTACCTGATACAAATGGTCAGCTATTTCAGGAATTCTATTGGATGCGTAAGCAAACAAACCCAAATAACTTTCGCGATAAAAATCACCAGCTTTATCTTTTGCTGCAAATAAAATTTTGATTCTTTCTTTCAAATTATCTTGCTGTTTCGCATCTGCAATGGCTTTAAATTTTGGTTTTGTTTGCGATTTGTAATCCAACGTATTGGTATCTAAAACTAAAATTTCACTCTTCCCTTTTTCATTTTTTATTTTCTTGTAAAATCCTTTCCCAGTCTTATCTCCCAGCCATTTGTTGTCATTCATTTTGGCTACATAAGCAGGAATTTCAAACAAATTTTTCTGTTCATCATTCGGGCAATTTTGCGATAAACCATTTGCCACTTTTATCAAAGTATCTAACCCAACTACATCACAAGTTCTGAATGTTGCTGATTTTGGTCTACCACAAACTGTGCCGGTCAGTGCATCAATTTCTTCTACATTTAATTGCAATTTCTGCATCAAATGAAAGGTCTGCATAATGCCGTAAACCCCTATTCTATTGGCGATGAAGGCAGGTGTATCTTTGCAATGCACCGTAGTTTTCCCTAAAAATAAATCGCCATAGTGCATTAAAAAATCAACTACTTCGGGTTTTGTTTTTGGTGTCGGAATTATCTCTAACAATTTCAAATATCGCGGCGGATTGAAAAAATGTGTGCCGCAAAAATGTTGTTGAAAATCTTCGCTTCTGCCATCCAACATCAAATGAATGGGAATACCTGAAGTATTAGAACTAATCAATGTTCCAGGCTTTCTATATTTTTCAACCTCAGTAAAAATAGTTTTTTTAATGTCAAGATTTTCAACCACAGCTTCAATAATCCAATCGGCATTACTGATAGATTTCATATCGTCAGTAAAATTTCCGGTGGTAATTCTTGACGCAAAATCCTTTTGATAAAGCGAAGCAGGATTAGCCTTGAAAGTAGCCTGCAAAGCATCATTCACAATTCTATTCTTCACATTTTTATTATCCAAAGCTAAGCCCTTTGCTTTTTCAGCATCGTTCAATTCTTTAGGTGCAATATCTAATAACAACACTTCCAAGCCTATATTAGCGAAATGACAAGCAATACGACTGCCCATTACTCCACTCCCTAAAACAGCTACTTTTTTTATTGTGCGATTCATACAATTTTGATTAAAGATTTAAGTGCTAAAATTACATCGAAAGCCATTAGCGAAAAGGATTTGAAATCGGTTTCAGCAATATGTTATAAACAGCAAAATGGAAAATTGTACACTATTAATTGATCAAATTGAAAAATAGCAAACAAGGATTGCTTTATTTTTGTGGTACAATTTTTTTTAGTTCATAGGCATAATTAAGACTATAAAAATTGAACTACCTCAAATTTATAACGTCACTTTTTTTATTTTTTTCGTCGCAAATTTTTACACTTTTTGCAAAGGATAATATGCCGTCGAAATTTATTAAGTTCGAGTCGTATGCCATTAACAACGGACTTTCGCAAGGCATGGTTAATTGCATTTTGCAAGATAAATTTGGCTTTATGTGGTTTGCTACCAAAGACGGTTTGAACCGATTTGACGGCTACAATTTTGTGATTTACAAACACGACCCATCCAACATCAACAGCATTGCCGACAATTTTATTCAAACTATTTTTGAAGATTCAAAAGGCAGACTTTGGATTGGAACAGCCAGCAGAGGTATAGATTTATTTCATCGCGAAAGTGAGACTTTTCTGCATTTTCAGCACGATGATAAAAATAGCAATACCATTTGCGATAACCAAATTGGTAACATTAGTGAAGATGGATTAGGTAATATTTGGATTGCGACAATTAATGGTTTAAGCACTTTGCAAATTGCTGACAATAAAACTTCAAACGCTAACAATTTTCATTTTCAAACTATTTGCAACGAACGATGTGGGGTGTTTCAAATGCTTGATAAATCTACATTAGTATCCCCTCTCGACAAAGATTTAGTCTATATTTTTTCATCGAAAAATAGACCAGTTTTTTTCATAGATACCATTGCTAAAAAAGATTTTTGTACTGACAATTTTATCAAAAAAATTGACCCCAATTTTTTAAAAATCGAAAACAAGGAAGAGCAAAAAAAGAATTTCATTTTTAAAATTCAAACCAATTCTTCGCACAACAATTATCTGAATGTGGAGTATTTTTCAGCAAGAAATCATGTCAATTTTTTTCCTTCATTTTTTGATGCGTCGAACATTTTGTGGTTTCATAATTACGACAAATTGTTTCAAATTGAACCGCAAAAAAAACAACAGTTTTTGGTGATGCCCACCAACAAAAACTTCGACATTATTTTAAACAATGCTAACTATGTTTATTCAGATAATAGTGGCATCATTTGGGCTGGCAGCAAGGGTTACGGTATTATTAAGTACAATCCAAGAACCGAAAAATTTCATCACAGGGATTCCAAAAGCATCAACTATTTATCGGCGGTGGCGGATGGAAGAATCATCTTTAGCTATGGCTCGGAAAGTAGCCTAAATACATTTGATAAAGGTACTCAAAAAAAAATGCCTTTGGTGCCAGCTTCCGATTTTTATTTAAACACCCAATTGCATGATAATGAAAATATCAACGCCGTTATTCAAGATAAAAATGGTGCTTTTTGGATTGGGAAAACTGAAATTTTGTGTTACAACACTCTAAAAAAATCGTGCGAAGAATACCAAACTGGACAACACTATAATTTTCCAATCTACAATAGTAGTGATAATGATATTTGGTTTGGCAGCGAAAAATCATTTTGTCATTTAATAAGAAAGACAAAGAAAATCATAGAGTATCCCTATCCTAGTGCAGCTTCTAACAATCCTTACAATTTTTTAGAAGCCATTTACGAGGATGAAAAGGGATTTTTTTGGTTAGGCACCACAGGCGGTTTGTTTAAATTTAATGCCGAAAAGAAATCGTGGACACAATTTAAAAACATTCCTTCCGATTCAACTTCCATCAGTTTTGATTTGGTTTTTTCTATTTGCCCCGACCCAAAATTTCCGCAAAAATATTTGTGGATTGGCACCAACGGCGGCTTAAATAAATTTGATTTGCAAACTGAAAAATTTACTCGATTTTCGGAAAAAGACGGATTGGCAAACAATGTAGTTTACGGAATTTTGAGCGATGCTCAAAATAACTTGTGGATGAGTACCAACAAGGGTTTGTCGAAATTTAATCTTGAAAAAAAAATGTTTAGAAACTATGAAATGAAAGATGGTTTACAAGGCAACGAATTTAATAGAAATGCATATTGCAAAACAGCCGATGGAACTTTGTTTTTTGGCGGCTTAAATGGATTTAATTATTTCAATCCAAATGAAATTAACGACAATTTATTTGTGCCGCAAATTCAAATTACCGATTTCAAAATTAACAATCAATCGGTTTCTTTTAGCAGTAAAAATTCAAAATTGCGGCAGCCAGTTTATCTCACCAAAGAAATTGTTTTAGATTATTTAGACAACATGATTTCGCTCAATTTTGCTTCCTTTGATTTCGCTGCCTCACAAAGCAATTTGTATCAATACAAACTCGAAGGCTTTGATGACAAATGGATTCAGGGTGGGACAAACAATTCTGCCACCTACACTAATTTGAATCCGGGTAATTATATTTTTAAAGTAAAAGGTAGCAACAGCGATTTAGTTTGGAACAAAAATCAAGCAACAATTCAACTTATTATCTTGCCACCCTGGTATACCACTTGGTGGTTTAGATTGGCTCTATTACTGCTTTTGGGGCTAATCATTTATTCCATTTACAAATATCGATTGAATGAAGTTAAATATTTGCACAACATCCGAAACCGTATTGCCAGCGACTTACACGATGAAATTGGTTCTACGTTAAGCAGCATTTCGTTGTATGGAGAAGTGGCGCAAACAATCGTAAAAGATGATTCGCCCGAAGCTGCAAATTTGTTGATGACCATCAACAAAAGCACACACGATATGATGGAAGCCATGAGCGATATTGTGTGGACACTGAATAGCAAAAACGACAGGTTTGATAACATTGTAAATAAAATGAGAGCTTATGCCGTGGAGCGAATGGAACCTATCAATTGCGCTGTAAAAATGGAGATTGATGAGCAAATTCAATACATTGAATTGAATATGGAGCAACGAAAAAACCTATACTTAATTTTTAAAGAAGCGATAAATAATGCTGCAAAATATGCGGCTTGCAAAAATATTTTTGTTGAAATGATTCGCCATCACAACCAAATTATTTTAAAAATTGTAGATGATGGTATTGGTTTTTCATTCGATAAAATCAAGCTGGGTAATGGATTAGAGAATATTAATAAACGAGCAAAAGATTTAAAAGGCGAAATAAAAATTGAATCGAAAGAAAACGCTGGCACTACAATTTACTTTAGATTCTCACTATAAATACCTATTTCCAAAAACATTTTCTAAACTAACTTCGTCGTATGAATACCATTAAAGTAGCTGTGTTTGATGATAATAAAAACCGAAGATTGGGTTTAGAGTTGTTGATCAATGCTACACCAAAAATGCAATGTGTGGGTGCATTTGAAGATTGCAGAAATGTGGTTTCAAATTTACACAAATGCAATCCTGATGCGGTGTTGATGGATATTGATATGCCGCATGTAAATGGTGTAGAAGGTGTAAAATTAATTTGTGAACATTTTCCGAACATTAAAATACTGATGCAGACTGTGTTTGAAGACGATGAAAAAATATTCGCTTCTATTTGTGCTGGCGCAAATGGCTATATTTTAAAGAAAGCACCACCAGCAAAATTGATAGAAAGCATTTTTGATGTGATGCAAGGCGGCGCACCCATGACGCCTTCTATTGCCCGCCAAGTGCTGCATTTGTTTTATAATCAAAATAAAAAAAGTAGCCGATTAGATTTTGATTTGAGCGAAAGAGAACATCAAATTTTATCACTATTGGTCGAAGGTTTAAGTTATAAAATGATTGCGGAGCACTGCAAAATATCTTACCATACTGTAAATACACATGTGAGTCATTTGTATCGAAAGCTGCAAGTGAACTCGGTTGCAGAGGCAATTAAAAAAGCAACCAAAGAAAAAATTGTGTAGCAAATACCTTTAAAACGGCTGGCAATTTTTCTTTTTCTACTAAACTTTATAGTTTGATTTCATCAAAACAAACTATTTTTGTGAGCCGCCAAGCACATTAATTTTCAAAACTGCATTTATGAATTTTGTTATCAAACAGGCTCGAATCATTGATTCCGCATCGCCTTACGATGGATTAATCAAAGATATTTTAATTGAAAATGGTGTGGTAAAAAAAATTGATGACGCCATTTCTGCAAAAAATGCCGCCGAAATTAATTTTGAAAATTGCCACATTGCGCCAGGTTTTTTCGACATTGGCACACATATTTGCGACCCTGGTTTTGAATTAAGAGAAGATGTAGTTACAGCTACAAAAGCTTCATTGGCAGGTGGTTTTACAGGTATGGCAATTTTGCCCAACAACAATCCTATCACCGATAATAAATCGGCCGTTGAATATTTTTATCAAAATAAAAAAGAAAATTTGGTGGATGTGTTTGCATTGGGTAGTATTACTCCAAAAACAAAAGGCGAAACTTTAGCCGAGTTGATGGATATGCACAACGCAGGTGCAGTAGGCTTTTCGGATGGTTTGCAACCATTGCAACATGCTGGTGTTTTGCTTCGTGCTTTGCAATATGTGTTGCCATTTGATGGATTAATTTTGCAACAACCCAACGATGAAAATTTGAGCGAACATGGTGTGATGAATGAAAGTGAATCAGCTGTAAACTTAGGGATGTTCAGTATTCCAGCCATTGCTGAGGCCACGATGGTGCAACGCGATTTGTTTTTGTGTGATTATGCCAAATCAAAAATTCACTTCTTTAATTTAACCACCGAAGAGTCGATAAATTTATTGAAACAAGCAAAAGCAAAAGGTGTGAAAGCCACGGCAGGATTGAGTTCGATGTATTTACTATGGAATGATTCGATACTCGAAAATTTTGATACACACTTTAAATTGATGCCGCCGCTTCGCTCTGCATCGCAAGTAGAAGCGATGAAAGCTGCAATAAAAAATGGTGTGATTGATGTGATTTGCAGTTGGCATCAACCTCGAGATACAGAAGAAAAACAAGTAGAATTTGACCATGCTTTATTTGGTGCAATTAACCTGCAAACCTGCTTTGCTGCTTTAGTTACAGCCATGCAAAAAGAAATTTCATTATCGAAAATGATTGATTTATTAAGCATCAATCCACGAAAAATTTTGAAAATAAAAGTGCCCAGTGTGGCAGAAAATCACAAAGCCAATTTCACTTTATTTAACCCCGATGCTGGATTTATTTTTGAAGAAAAAAATATTGTATCTAAATCAAAAAACTCACCTTTTGTGGGTACAAAATTAAAAGGAAAAGTGCTGGGAATACTTAAAAATGAAGTATTTCAAGCTGTTGAATAATTTTTATTTCAAACTTTCAATAATTTTTTCAATTGAAATTCCTTCGGCTTCGGCTTTATAATTGCGCACAATGCGATGACGCAAAATTGGCTCTGCCACTGCTTTTACATCTTCTATATCGGGTGAGAATTTGCCATTAACTGCTGCATGACATTTAGCACCCAATACTAAAAATTGCGAAGCTCTTGGACCTGCTCCCCAACTAACATAGTTGTTTACTTTATCAGTTGCTGTAGCAGCATTAGGGCGGCTTTTAGCGGCTAACTTCACCGCATATTCCAACACATTATCGGCGATAGGAATTTTGCGAACCAAATTTTGATAGTAAATTATTTGCTCGGCATCCAACACTTTATTAATTGTTGGCAATAAACTGGCGGTGGTATTTTTAACCACCATCAATTCATCAGCAAATGCTGGATAATCTAAAATAATGTTGAACATAAAACGGTCCAACTGTGCTTCGGGTAATGAATACGTGCCTTCTTGCTCAATCGGATTTTGAGTGGCCAAAACAAAAAATGGCTTTTCAATTTCATACAATTTTCCAGCCACTGTTACATTGCGTTCTTGCATGGCTTCCAACAATGCCGATTGCGTTTTTGGTGGCGTTCTATTAATTTCATCAGCCAAAATAATGTTGGCAAATAATGGTCCTTTGATAAATTTAAATTGCCGATTTTCATCCAAAATTTCAGTACCAGTAATATCACTCGGCATCAAATCTGGGGTGAATTGAATGCGCTTAAAACTCAAGTGCAGCGCATCAGAAATAGTTTTTACCAATAAAGTTTTTGCTAAGCCTGGTACACCAACCAGCAAACTATGTCCGTTGCAAAAAATAGCAATCAACACTTTTTCTACCACATCATCTTGCCCAATAATTACTTTGCCAATTTCTTTTTTTAATTGCTGAAAGTGAGCAGCAAGCCCATTTACAGCATCCACATCGCTTTTATACATGCTTAATCAATTTGGAATTTTGTTTGTTAAATTATTTTATCCAGTTTTTCATGCCATCGCATTTTTTAAACTCATCATCAATGACGATGTAATTTTTCGCCACCGTATTTTTTATCCAAACTTGCATTTTTTCTTGCTGTTTTTTACTCACGGCTGCATCTTGCAATTTGGCATAATCATCTTTCATATTGGCTTTGTGAGGCTGCGTTTTTGTTTTCAACCAAACAAATCTTGCAGCATCTTTTCCATCGTGTGTTTTGCAAATGGCTGGCTTAGAATATTGCCCCACTTTCATGGTGTCAATCACAAAAAACACATCGGGATCAACTAATTGTGCATCAATGAAAGTGCTACCAGTATTTGGGTTCTGCATCATACCGCCATTCGATTTAGTCATTTCATCGGTTGAATATTTATCGCAAGCTCGTTTAAAACTCAACGAATCTTTTACCACTTTTCGGCGCACCGAATCTAATTGTGCCAACGCTGCATCCAAATCGGTTTTACCACTTTTGGGAATCAACAAAATGTGTTTCGCTTTAGCTTTGTTCCCTTGCTTTGCCACCATTTTTATTAAATGAAAACCAAATTGTGTTTCAATAATATCGCTCAATTCGCCATCTTTTAATTTGAATAATGCCGATTCAAATTCGGGTACCATTTGTCCTCTTTCTACCAAACCCAAATCGCCACCTTTCGCAGCACTGCCAGGGTCTTCGGAGTACAATTTGGCTTGGCTTTCAAAGCTTACACCATTTTGAATTTTTGCTTTAATATCCAACAATTGTTTCTTGGTTTCATTCTTCGATTCGGTAGTAATTTTTGGCGAAATAATTATCTCGCCAATTTCATATTCGGCATTTATATAGGGCAACGAATCAGTTGGAATTTCATCAAAATATTTTTTCACTTCCACTGGCGAAACTTTGGTATCTCCAATTACTTTTTGCTGCATACGCTGCGCCAACAACTGGTCTTGCACGGCTTCTTTAAAATCATCTTTAAATTTTGCAATTGGCTTGTGATAATATTCTTCAAACTTTTCTTTGCTGCCAACTTGGGCAATAAAGTAATTCATTCGTCTATCTAACTCGGTATTAATTTCTTCAGCAGTAACTACAATGCTATCATGATTAGCTTGTGCTACCAACAATTTTTGCATCATAAATTGCTGATAAACTTGACATTTTGAATCGGGTGTAATGGGCATATTTTGTGCTGCCATTTGTGTCATTTGAATGCCAATTTCAGATTGCAACACAATTTTATTATCCACAATTCCAATTACTTTATCTGCCACTTTCGATTGCGAAAAGGCTGATGAATAAAGGATTCCAACACAAAATAGAAGAACAATTCCAAACTTTACCACTCGAAATTTTACAGCACTTTCAAATATTTTCATTTCAACAATTTAGAAATTAGGAACGCAAAAATAACTTTCCTATTGCATTTAAAAGTAGAATTGAAAGGAAAGTTTGAAAACACTTTGTGAATGATAAGTTTGCTTTTTATTTCAGTTTTCGCCAACCACTTTTCCTATTTTTGCGCCATGAAATATTACATCATCAGCGGTGAAGCTAGCAGCGATTTGCATGGTAGCAATTTGATGAAAGCCATCAAAAAAAATGATGTTGCTGCCGATTTTAGATTTTGGGGAGGCGATAAAATGCAGGCTGTTGGCGGATTTCTGGTTACACACTACAAACACATGGCATTTATGGGTTTTGCTGAAGTGATTAAAAACATTTCCTACATCGCCCAAAAAATGAGTGAATGCAAAGCCGATATTTTAAAGTATCAGCCCGATTGTATAATATTAATTGACTACCCAGGATTTAATTTACGAATCGCTAAATTCGCTCACAACAATGGTTTCAAGGTATTTTATTATATATCGCCGCAAGTGTGGGCTTGGAAAAGTAATCGAGTAAAACAGCTGAAAGCCTTTGTAGATAAGCTGTTTGTGATTTTACCATTTGAAAAAGCATTTTTCGCCAAATGGAATTATGACGTAGAATATGTAGGGCATCCTTTGATGGAAGTAATTAAGAATGAAATTAAAAGCGAAAGGCTAAAAGTTGAAAATGAAAAAATAGTAGCGCTTTTGCCTGGTAGCAGAAAACAAGAAATATTAGTGAAACTGCCCATCATGGCGGCTGTGGCCCATCATTTTCCGGATGTAAATTTTGTAATTGCCAAAGCACAATCGGCAAACCAAACTTGGTATGACGAAGCGTTGAAAAATATTTCTGCAAAAAATATTTCGGTGATCGAAAACAAGACTTATGAGTTGTTGCAACATGCTGATGCAGCCTTAGTTACCAGCGGCACAGCCACTTTAGAAACGGCCTTGTTTCAAGTACCTCAAGTGGTTTGTTATAAAGGTAGTTGGCTCAATTACGCCATAGGCAAGCGTTTGGTGAAAGTGAAATACATTTCATTGGTTAATTTAATCATGGATAAATTGGTGGTAAAAGAATTAATTCAAAACGATTTAACAGAAAATAATTTGGTAAAAGAATGCGGTGAGTTATTGTTCAATGAAAAATATCGCAGCCAAATAATGCAGGATTATCAAGCCTTAAGAAGCCAATTAGCTGAAAGCAATGCTTCTGAAAAAACCGCAAAAATGATAGTGGAAATAATTTCAAAATAAATTTTCATGCCCACAATACATTGTTGAAAGGCTATTTTCAATTATCGAATTGAAAGTAGTACGTTTGAAAATC
>CAIQHW010000391.1 GCA_903871715.1 uncultured bacterium | reverse complement strand
CGGTTTTGTCTGCTATTCAAAAAGTAGTAACTTATAATGACGATTCAAAATCAAGCAACAAATTAACTTATGGTGCTGTGGTTTATCGCGATTACTCTGATGCCAGCTGTGCTGATGGAGATAAAAGTGTTGCCAAGCAAAATTTAACTACCGATTATAATACCGTAATTAGTTTTTTGCAAAACCAAAGCAACATTCATAGTTGTGCCGATAAAGAAAAAACCCAAGCAGTTCGGCATGGATTATATACCGCTCTAAAAATGTTGGATGATTTGAATAATCCTGACCAATCAAACTTTGTAGTGTTGGTGGGTGGTGCTGGAAATCCTGAAGCCGATGCAAAACATACCACCACAGAAATTGCCGACATGATGACAAAAGTGAGAGCCAATATGTTGGTATTTCAAACCAACAATGGCAGCGATAAAGTGTTTTCAAATTTCGTTTTGCAATTGGGCGGCATGATGAAAACAGAAAGCCAAAGAATTTTTCAAAAATTGAAAGAAGATAAAAATTTGGCGGATAGAAATGTGCCGCAACCTGTTTTTAACAGATTGGATAGAGTGTGGAAATTTGATTATCCAAAAACAAGTTCGGTGATGGGCGAAGTAATCTTTCCGACCGTCAATTCGCAAATTTCTACTAATCTTTTAACAGATGAAATGGATTCAATGATACAACGAACACAAATAGATATTGAACGAAAAATTGAAACCATAGCCGAGCAATATCAAGGTATTGGCGAAAAGAGTGGGGTATCATTAGACCCTTCCGTTTTGATTTATTTCAATTCGCTGAACATGAAAATTCCGCCAACAGTTTTGAAAGAATATTTAACCAACAACTATCAGTTTTTTATCAAATGCTTTACTACTCTGGAGTGTGATAAATTATCGAGCCCAGTTTATAACCGAGTTCTTTTTGTAAGCGAAGATGAATTTGAAAATTTAAAAAGAGCCATCAGCAATTTAAGCATTGATGAAGGCGATGAAAATGCACAACGAGAAAAATTAAAAACAGCATTCCTTCAAATTTTATCCACTTATTTAGGCGAAAAAGAAGCGAAAAATGCTATCAACAAAATGACACCAGAACAAGTGTTGGAGTATGTTACAGGATTGAAAACGAAGAAAAATATTTTCTCGAAATACAACATCAATGATATTATGGACAAAAAGAAAATCACCAAAGATGATTTGCAAGACATGATCAACATTTTTGAAAAAAAGAAAACAGCTTTGAGTGCCATTAGAGTTGACCCAAAATATTTTTTAAAATCCAACGACGAAACTTTTTATTGGGTGCCTGAAGAATTTTTACCGTAATCTTTTCTGTTTCTAAGCCTAAATTTTCACAAATGTCGTTGCCTTTATTTCACATCAAAAAATTGGTTTGTAGCTACAACAATAGCGCCGACAAGGCTTTGGTAATTAACGAATTAATTATTCCAAAAGGAAAATTAGTTTTCTTATTGGGCGCATCAGGCGCAGGTAAAAGCACTTTGTTAGAAACATTGGGCATGATGAACAACACCATTTCATCGGGCGAAATTTTATTAGCACCCACTGAAAGTGGCTCTGCTATTAATTTGGCGCACCTTTGGCAAAATAATGTGGTGAATGAAATCACCAACATTCGTAAAAAGTACTACAGTTTTATTTTCCAAAATACCAACTTGATGGAAAATTTTACTGCCTACGAAAACGTTTGTTTAAGTGGCATGATAAAAGAAAATGTGCCGCAAGAAAATGTATTGGCGCAAGCAAAAAATTTGATGGCGAAAGTAAAATTGCCAGAAAACGAAGTGGGCTTAAACACACTGGCAGTAAATCTTTCAGGTGGGCAACGCCAACGATTAGCATTTGTAAGAGCGTTGAATAACAACGCAACGGTTTTGTTTGGCGATGAACCCACTGGCAATTTAGATGAGGCAAATGCCAACGAATTATTTGAAGTTATTAAATCGAATTTGGGCGAAACAAAATCGGCAATAGTTGTATCACACGATATTAATTTAGCCATCAAACATGCCGATTTGATTGTGATTTTAACTAAAGATGTAGCCAAAGGTTATGGAGAAGTATTGCCTCAAAATATTTATGCACGAAGCGAATGGCAACAAAATTCTGAAGAACAAAATCAACAATTCAAATTTAAAATCAGAGGCTTGTTTAGTACCAACAACGAGCAAACGGTAAAAACACTAGATGAACGAGGCGATGTGAATATTAAAAATTCGTACCGCAAATTATTTTTTCAAAAAGAAGGCAACGTGCTATATGGCAGACGCAAAGCCAATTTGATAGTGTTGAGTGTGATTTTATTTTTCACTTTTTTAGCCATCGGTTTTGCCAACGGAAGTTTGGATTATTTGAATAAAAAAATGAACAGCGCATTTGTAAATTGGGTAAGTGTAACCGTACCATTTGCAAAAGACAAAGAAAAAGTAAACGATTTAATTCGCGAATTAAAAACTCCTGAAAACCGAGCAAAGTATGGCTATCAAGGCATCACGGGCTATATCAAAGACTATTTTGACGTGTACGATTCGGCAAAAAAAACTTCCATTTACGCATTGGGCAGAACGGTAGATTTAGAAAATGAAGGCGATAGAAAATTGTTGAATGAAAATGTTTTGAGCGATGATAAATTTGTAAGAGGCAGAAAAGCTGGGTTTAAAAACAAGATGGATATAGCGGTAATCGTTACCGAAAAATTTTTACACGATTTTAATTATCCCGAAAATGCTGATTTCATTTGGGTAAAAAAAGATGTGTTTGATACGTTATTACCAAAAGAAAAACAAAACAGCACAGTTTATCTACCCATCCCAATAAGGGCTGTGGTAAAGGAATTGCCAGGTAGATACTATTTTATTTACCCCACTTATTTCAACAATATTTGGACTAATGATAAAGGCGAAACATTTAGCACCATTGCCAGCACCAAATATTTGTATGGCTTTTTGCCATCGAATGATAAAACCGAAATTGGAAAATTTACAAAAGCGGCAAATGATTTTGTGGCAAATTATCAGTTGCCAAAAAACGCATACGATTCCACTGTGCCAAAATTAGAAGCACTTGTAAGCATTGATACGCCTGCATTGCATGGTGGTTATCATTTAGAAATCAATTTTTATCCCAACGTAAAAAATCATTTATCAATAGATGATTGTTGGAAAAATTTGTTAGCCAGCAAACCAATGGAATCTTTTAGAAGCCGCATCACACGTGTTTATGATTACTCACGAGCATCAGAAAATAGAGAAGAATATAAGCCCGACCAAATTTCAATTTATTTTGAAAACCTGCATAAAATAAGACCTTTCAGCGTTTTTTTAGAAAACATGAATGAGAAAAGTGAGAATGAAAATAATCGAATTGAAATTGACATTACTAAAGTAATTGAAAAAGAAAATTTCGATTTTTTGAGTACCGTAACTTTAATCATTTCTTTCTTGCTCATCATTTTTAGCACCGTAGCCATTTGTTTATTTATATACAATTTGCTCAACATGCATTTGATGAAAGTACGCATGAACATTGGTACTTTCAAAGCAATTGGCTTGGGCGATAACGAAGCAAGAAACATTTATTTTTCCATCATCATCACTTTTATTTTAGCTGCTGCTGTCATTTCTATTTTGTCGGCGTATGGTATTGGACTTATTTTAAACAGCATTTTGGTGCAACAAATGACAGTGGAAACGGGCATTAATTATTTCAAAATTTTTGATTGGAATACGCTTTATACGGTGTTGATAATTTTGATTTCATCGTTAGCTATTTCGTGGTTTACGATTAAACGAATTTTATCAAAATCACCAGGTGATTTGATTTATAATAGATAGATTTTGTGATTAGAAAAAAGCATGAATAAAAAGATAATTCCGTTTTTAGAAACGATACCCATTGATGAACTTGTTAAGTTCAATAAAAATTCAGGCTCCATTACAATT
>CAIQHW010000390.1 GCA_903871715.1 uncultured bacterium | reverse complement strand
TCAGCATAATAAGGTAAATGTCCACTTTTCAAATACATGCTCTCTTTGGCAATATGCGGCGTTACAACTCGTTTGTAGCCTGCTGCTTCTTCGGTTTCTTTCGCTAATTTTTCCAACTCTTCAATAATAATTGCACCGTTGGGCATCCACAAAACCAGCCCTGCGCCTACATCATCATCCATCGTGTAAATGCTCATTTCCTTCGCGATTTTTCTGTGGTCGCGTTTTTTTGCTTCTTCCACCAACGCTAAATATTCATACAATTCTTTTTGAGTTGGGAATGTGATGCCGTAAATTCTTGTCAGCTGTTTGTTTTTTTCATTGCCTCTCCAGTAAGCACCAGCAATGGTTATGAGCTTTGCTGCTTTTATAAATCCTGTGTTTGGAATGTGAGGTCCACGACATAAATCTGTAAAATTTCCTTGTTCGTAAAATGTTATTTCACCATCCGCCAAATCTTGCAACAACTCCAATTTATAAGGGTCATTTTTTTCGGTGAAATATTTTATAGCATCTGCTTTTGAGATTTCTTTACGATTGTAAGTGTTTTTTTGAGCTGCCAATTCAAGCATTTTCTTTTCTAATTTTTCCAAATCTTCTTCGGTCAATTTTTTATCGCCCAAATCAATATCGTAATAATAACCATGGTCAATGGCTGGTCCGATGCCGAATTTTGTGTCGGGAAAATAAGCCTCAATAGCTTCTGCCATCAAGTGTGCAGATGAATGCCAAAACGTTGATTTCGCATCTTTATCCAACGTGTCATCATTGTTTTTCCATTTTAATAATTGCAATGTAGCGTCATCATTTATCGGACGCAAAGCATCTTGCACTTTGCCATTTACTTTGGCAACAATCACTTGTTCGGCTAATTTTGGCGAAATACTTTTTGCAATATCCATTGCCGAAGTACCGCTTTCATACTCACGAATATTTCCGTCGGGAAAAGTTATTTTCATTTTTTTCGATTAAAAATTTGAATGGCGAAAATAGAAATGAAAGAGAAATTATTTTTGCAAACGCAGTAATATTTTTGGTTTTGTATTTCCAACTCTGTTAAGAAACGGGATGCATTTTTTATTTTTCTTAACAAATTTATTGCGTTTCAATTTCAATTCAATTTTAAAATAATTGTTGCTTTTTAACTAATTTCGCCGCTCAAAATTTTAAAACAAACAGCTTTTTAAATCATTATGAAATCAATTTTCATTTTTCCTTTAGTTGCAATTAATGCAATTGTATTTGCACAACAACCTAAACCTGCTACTACGATACCAAATGTAAAAACAACTGCAAAATCAGCAACATCAACAGTTTTAAATGACGCCACTTTATTTACTTATGGGGGAAATAAAGTGTCAGTAAAAGAATTTTTATCGGTGTATAAAAAGAATAACACCAACAAATCGGTAGATTATTCTGAAAAATCGCTTCGCGATTATTTGAATTTGTATGAAAATTTCAAACTAAAAGTAACCGAAGGTAGAGCTGAAAAACTGGATACTTTGCCCAATTTGAAAAATGAATTAACCAACTATCGTAAGCAACTTTCAAAAAGTTATTTGATGGATAAAGAAGTGTTAGACCGAATGTACAAAGAGGCTTATAACCGTTCGTTGTGGGAGTTGCATGTGGCACACATCATGGTAAAATTGCCTGCCGATGCTCCTGCCAAAGATACTTTAGAAGCTTACAATAAAATTATGAAATTGTATGAAAATGTAACTACAGGCAAGCAAGATTTTGCCACAGTAGCAAGAGAAAGCAGCGAAGATGCTTCAGCTAAAAATAATAGCGGCGATGTAGGCTATATCACCAGTTTACAAACATTTTATCCTTTTGAAAATGTGGCTTATAGCTTGCAAAAAGCTGGTGATGTGAGTAAGCCAGTGCGTACAAAAGTTGGATACCACATTCTTAAGTTGTTGGATAAACGAGCTACTCGTGGGCAGGTGCAAGTGCAACATATTTTGGTGTCAGTTGCTCGAGCTGCAAAGCCCGAAACAGTTGCTGAAGGCAAAGCAAGAATTGATCATTATTATGCTTTGTTGAAAAGCGGAAAAATAAGTTTTGATGCTTTGGCAAAAGATAGTAGCGATGATAAAGTGAGTGCTGTCAATGCTGGCAAATTGCCATGGTTTGGCACAGGAAAAATGGTTCAAGAATTTGAAGACCAAGCTTTCAAACTGGCTGTGAAAGGCACTTTCAGCGAACCGTTTAGAACTGATTATGGATTTCATATTATAAAATTGCTTGACAAAAGACAACCACAAAGTTTTGATAAGGATAAAGATGATTTGAAAAAAATGGTAGACAAAGATGCCCGAGCAGATAATGCAAAAGCAGTGTTCATTAGTGGTGTAAAGAAAGATTACCATTTTAGCATCAATCAAAATAATTATAACGAGTTTAGAAAAGGCCTAGACTCATCTTTGCTTAAAAACACATTTCATGCTGTGAGTGTGATGATCGACTTACCATTAATTTCTCTCGATAATAAAAATTATACCACCAGAGATTTTGCAACTTATTTAGAAAGTACGCAACGAATGGTTCACAAAACAGGAACAAATTCGGGTGATTTATCGGATAGAGCATTTCAAAATTGGAGTGAAAAAATATGTAGTGATTTGGCTGAAAACAAACTGGATAAAAAATATCCTGAGTTTAAAACCTTAATGGATGAATATGGGGATGGTATTATTTTATTCGATATCACCGATAAAAATGTGTGGAGCAAAGCAGTGAATGATACCACTGGGTTGAAAATTTTTTACAAAGAACATCAATCGAAATATAACTGGCAAAGCCGCTTGGATGCTACTATTTATCGCTGCGCCAACGAAAAAAGTGCCGAAGCCGTAAAAGAAATGTTGGCTAAAAATATACCTGCCGATACGATTAAAAAATTGATGAACCGTGTTGAAACCAAAGGTGGTGTTAGTTTTGAAAATGGTAAGTATGAAAAATTAAACAACAAGGTAATCGACAAATGTAAATGGGAAACTGGCGTTCAATCAGTTACTGTAGATGATATTCCTTGTGTGGTGCAAGTGCACAAAATTTTAGAACCATCACCTAAGCAATTGGAAGAAGCCCGTGGATATGTAATTGCCGACTATCAAGAGCAGTTAGAAAAAACTTGGATGGCAAACATCAAAGCAAAATATCCGATTGTAGAAGATGAAAAAGTTTTCAAATCTTTGGTAAAATAAACTTCACAAAAAAGCCATCCTTAAAACGGGATGGCTTTTTTTTATGCATGATTGAGGGGGTATTTTTTTTTTCAACATTAATTTCCAGCCAGTTTTGTGCCTATGGCATTTGCAAACGAATTATCAGTTAAATAAAGTGAGTAAACGCCGTGGTTGTGGTTTACTTTTTCAAATTTCCAATTTAATGAAGCTTTGGGGTTGATAGAAATACCTATCGAATCATTCAACACAATAGCCATGTTTTTGACGACACTAATGCTGATTCCATTTTCT
>CAIQHW010000389.1 GCA_903871715.1 uncultured bacterium | reverse complement strand
TGTAAGGCTTTGTTGAAAATATTTTCTTGAATTTGCGAAAGCAGATGTTCTAATTTTTCTGCCAAGCCCAACATTTGCAAACTCATTTTTTCTTTGGTATCACGTCGTGCAACTTCCGCAGTTCCATTTTCTAAATCACGAGCGCCAATAGCAATGCGGACTGGCACACCTTTCATTTCATACTCAGCAAATTTCCAACCTGGTGATTTATTGTCACCATCATCAAATTTCACACGAATATTTTTCGCTTTCAATTCATCCATCAAAGGGTTTATTTTTTCAAAAATCGCGTTGAGTTGTTCGGCAGTTTTAAAAATCGGAACGATGACAACTTGTATAGGCGCAAGTTTAGGCGGCAATACCAATCCATCATCATCACTATGTGCCATAATTAATGCACCAATCAATCGGGTTGAAACGCCCCATGATGTTGCCCAAACCGATTCTTGTTTATTCTCTTTATTCAAAAAAGTAACATCAAATGCTTTGGCAAAATTTTGACCAAGAAAGTGTGAAGTGCCTGCCTGCAAAGCTTTTCCGTCTTGCATTAAGGCTTCGATGCAATAAGTTTCAACCGCACCAGCAAATCTTTCATTCGCAGTTTTTACTCCTTTTATCACAGGCATTGCCATATAATTTTCCGCAAAATCGGCATATACATTCAGCATTTGTTCAGTTTCAGCAACTGCCTCTTGTTCGGTAGCATGAGCTGTGTGTCCTTCTTGCCAAAGGAATTCAGCCGTTCTTAAAAATAATCTTGTGCGCATTTCCCAACGCACCACATTTGCCCATTGATTAATCAGCAAAGGCAAATCTCTGTAACTTTTTATCCATGATTTATAAGTATGCCAAATGATGGTTTCAGAAGTTGGACGAACAATTAATTCCTCTTCTAATTTTGCATCAGGGTCAACAATTACACCACCGCCATTCGGGTCATTTTTCAAACGATAGTGTGTAACCACTGCACATTCTTTTGCAAAACCTTCGATGTGCGCCGCTTCTTTACTCAAAAAACTTTTTGGAATGAATAAAGGAAAATAAGCATTCTGATGACCAGTATCTTTAAATTTTTTGTCCAGCACATCTCTCATGTTTTCCCACAATGCATAGCCATAAGGTTTGATAACCATACAACCTTTCACCGCAGAATAGTCTGCCAGCCCTGCTTTCAGCACCAAATCAATATACCATTGCGAATAATCTTGCTCACGTGATGTAATTTCTTTACTCATTTTTATTCAAAAATTTTGGAGTGCAAATGTAAGTTTTCGGATTTCAATTTTATCAAAAGAAAATTAACAAAATAGTTTTGTTAAACCTATTGCCCAGCCAACTATTTAACATTTGCTTTCTTTAATTTTACGAAAAGAAATTTCAAAAAGTTGGCAGCATCTTTTGGCACAGCATTTGAAATACATTAACAGCAATTTCTAAAATTGCGATAAACTATTTGGTGATGAAAATGTCTATTAACAATCAAACTTCAAAAGTTATGAAACCAATTTATTTTTTAGCAGCAATCATTTTATTTTCGTTTGCTTCATGTTCATCTGAATATCAAAGTGCGCATGGAAATTATGACGACACTTATTATGGTACGAATGACCGTAATCAAAATGCGCCTGAAACCCACAACTATGGCTATACACAGCGAAATGATAACAGTTACCAAAATGGTAACAATCAGAACAATAATTATCGCAACAGAAATGAAAACGATAATCGTGATTATGACAACAATCAAAATGGCAACCAGAATTATAGTCAAAATCAAAACGAACAATACGATTCTTCGAATGGCAATCAACAATATTCCGACAACAATAATCAACAACAAAATGGCAGCAATTACGACGATAATTATGTAGGCAACAATGCCACTTATGATGATGACAATGATTATTATTACACCAGTCGCTTGCGCCGATTTCACAACAACTACGATGGTTTTGGCTATTATGATGATTGCTATGTAAACCGCTACTGGTATGATTATAACCCAGCTTCGTATGGCACTAGCATTTATGTAAGTCCGTTTTTTGGCGCATCAGTTTTTGGTTCGCCTTATGCTTATTCGGCTTACAACCCTTACTACTACTATGGTGTGGGCTATTACAATCCATACACTTACGACCCGTTTTTTTATCGCAGCAATTTATGGTATAGCCCATGGTACAATCCTTGGTATTCGCCATGGTACTCGGGGTGCAGCCCTTGGTATTATAATGGTTATTACAACAATTTTTACGGAGCAAATAATTACTACAAAAATCACAGCTATTATTATTATGGAAGCCGCAACAGTGCTGGCAGTGCCACAGGTTTTCACAGTGGTGCACATTATGCTACCAACCCACACAATTTTACTACAAGCAGCAATGGCGGTACTTTGAGAAGCAATAGATTTAACAATTCAAGTAATGGAGGAAGAAATTTTGAGAACCAAAATCATCAGATGAGTAGAAGCGACATGAACAATAATCATGTGTATCAAAACAGAAATAATGTGCCTCAAAGCCTCAGCAATCCTCGAAATTTTGATAACAATAATCAAAATTATTCGCGACCCAATAGAAATTTCGACAACAATAATTCATCGAATCCATTGCCACGAAATGAAAATTACAACAGCGGTAGAAACAATACTTATAACAACAACGAACAACCCACCAGACAATACAGAAACGATAATTATTCGCAACCACAACAAAGTGCACCGCGAAATTATCAACGCAGCGAACCCAGTTATCAAGCTTCGCCAAGCCGCAGCAGTGGTGGCGGTGGAGGATATTCAGCACCTCGAATGAGTGCGCCAAGTGGTGGCGGTGGAGGAGGTTTTGGTGGTGGCAGAAGCAGTGGAGGAGGAGGACACAGCAGCGGTGGTGGCGGTGGTCATGGAGGCGGTCACCGATAATTTTTTAGAAAAAATATTTCCTCAAAATCTTCATTCTCACAAAACTGTTTTCAATTTTTAAAATCAAAAATTGTTTTTAAAAATGAAGGAGAATGGTTATGAATTTTATCAAAACAAAAAAACATTTTCAGCATGAAAAAAATTGCGTTTTTATTTTTAACAAGCGTTGCATTATTTTCTTTAAAAGCTAATGCACAAGATGATGGCGATGTATTACGATATAGCCAAATGCAGACTGGTGGCACAGCTCGAAGCATTGCATTGGGTGGCGCAATGGGCGCAGTGGGTGCAGATTTTAGCAACGCATCTTTAAATCCTGCTGGATTAGGCATGTATCGAAGTAGCGAATTTACTTTCACTCCATCTGTGTATGGCGGTAGCAGCACAGCCAATTATTTAGGAAATGAAAACACCGATTCAAAAATAAATTTCGGGTTTGGCAATCTTGGTTTTGTGGCTCGAAATAATTATACCGAAAAAGGAAAACCTATAACCAAAGGCTGGACGGGCTTTACCTTTGCATTTGGCATCAATAAATTAGCCAATTACAGCAATGTGATTACATACAGTGGTTATAATCGCACATCATCCATTGGCGATAAATATGCGCAAGACCTTTCGGGAAAAAATATTTCTCCCAACAACGATGCGCCTTATACAGCACAGCCTTGGGGAGCTGGCAATGCTTATGAAACTTATTTAGTAGATGCTATTTTGCACGATTCTACAAACTATGCAGCGGCTACAAAAGGTGGCAATGTTACACAAACGATGAGTTCGGTAACACATGGCGCAGCCAACGAAATGACTTTGAGTTTTGCTGGCAGTTGGGAAAATAAAATTTTTATTGGTGGCACATTAGGTTTGCCAATTGTGAATTATCACCGAGATATGACTTACAGCGAAAGCGATGATTCGTTGAAACATACTTCTAACTACTTTAATAATTTTTCAAACCACGAAACCATTAACACATCTGGTGTTGGCGTTAATTTAAAATTGGGTGCATTGGCATTAATCAACGATTATTTAAGAGTGGGTTTGGCAGTTCATTCGCCCACTTATTATAGTTTGAAAGATGATGCTACACAAACAATGACAACGAATAGATACGACACCACATTTACAAACACCACCCAACAATCCATTGATTACAATATCACCACACCTTGGCGATTTATTGGCAGTGCGGCTTTGATGTTTAAAAAATATGGTTTCCTAACTTTCGATTATGAAATCACAGATTATACCAGCAGCAACATTCATTTTAGCAGCACCAATGCAGGCGATGTAACTTACGCCGAAGCCATCAACAAAACTTTGCACAACAATTACAATTCGTTGGCAAGTAATTTTAGAGTAGGAGCCGAAGTGAAGTTTGATATATTTGCTCTTAGGGCAGGTTACGGCTATTATGCTTCACCTTACAAAACACCAATATTGAGCAGCAACAGTGGTTCGCAAAATATTTTTTCGGTGGGAGCAGGCATTAGAGAACACGATTATTTTTTCGATTTAGCGATTCAACGCTCGTTTTTTAAAACGGTTGATGCGCCTTATGTTTTTGATGGCGGCTCAATTCCATCGCCATTGGCAACGGTTTCCACCAACAAAACCATGGTGATGGCAACTGTGGGATTTAAGTTTTAAATGGTTCAATTATAATTCAGGAAAAAGGAAACGGAAAAAATTTCTGTTTCCTTTTTTTTATTTTTGGCAATAAAAAAGTTTTTATCTTGCACAAAACCGAATTCAAAATATGAGCTACGAAATAAAAACAATCGACAAATTTAGTTACGTAGAAGAAGGCGAAGGCGATGTGCTCATGCTGTTGCATGGCTTGTTTGGTGCATTAAGCAATTATCGCGACCAAATTGAACACTATAAATTGAAATACAAAGTGGTGGTGCCACTTTTGCCTATTTATGAAATGAGTGTGTTTGAAGCCTCATTGGGTGGGCTTACACGATATACGCATGAATTTATTGAGTTGATGAACTACAACAAAATGGTAGTGTTGGGCAATTCGTTGGGCGGACATATTGCTGCGTTGTACACCTTAAAACATCAAGAGAAAGTGAAAGCATTGATTTTAACGGGCAGCAGCGGATTGTTTGAAAGTGCTATGGGCACTACGTTTCCGAAACGTGGCGATTATCAATTTATAAAAGATAGAACCGAACATACTTTTTTCGACCCCACCATGGCAACCAAAGAATTGGTGGATGAAGTGTTTGATATTTGCAACAACAGATTGAAAGCCATAAAAGTGTTGGCAACCGCCAAATCAGCCATACGTCACAATTTGAGAGATGATTTAGAATTTATAAAAGTGCCTTCGTTATTAATTTGGGGAAAAAATGATACCATCACACCTGCATTTGTGGGTGAAGAATTTCATCGATTGATGGAAACATCCGAGTTGCATTTTATTGATAAATGCGGTCATGCGCCGATGATGGAACGACCTGAAGAATTCAATAAAATAGTAGATGAATTTTTGAAAAAAGTTGGATGAAATATTTCAACAAGAAAATAGAAAGAGCGCAATTCAAAATTTTGAGTTGCGCTTTTTCTTTTCCAATCATTCACAATTTCTTTTGAAAAAGCTATGATGAAAATGTTAATTTTGCGGCTCAATTTTTATCTGTGAGCGACCCCATAAAACACGAATGTGGCATTGCGATGATTCGCTTGTTGAAGCCACTTTCTTTCTATCAAAAAAAATACGGAACTCCTTTGTATGGCTTGAACAAGCTGTATTTGTTGATGGAAAAACAACACAATAGAGGGCAAGATGGTGCTGGCATTGCATCGGTAAAATTGAATTTGCGCAGCGGACAACCCTTTTACAATATTGCTAAAAGCAATAGCAAACAAGCCATTACCGAATTGTTTGACCGCATTCATACCGATTTTGCAAAAATTGAAAAAACAAATCCCGAACTGGCAAACGATTGCGAATGGTTAAAGAATCATGTGAGTTTTTTGGGTGAAGTTTTAATTGGGCATTTGCGCTATGGAACGCATGGTGGCAATGGTGTTGAGCGTTGTCATCCATTTATGAAACACAATAGTTGGTTAACTAAAAATATTATCACGGCGGGCAATTTTAATTTAACGAACACGGATGAAGTGTTTCAGTTTTTAGAAAAAGAAAGCAACTATTATAAAGATAGATTTGATACCACGGCGGTTTTAGAAACTATTGGGCATTTTTTGGAAGAAGAAAATGATAGAATTTATGAAGAGCTGGTTAAAGCTGGTGTGCCGAGCAAAGAAGTGGTGAATCAAATTGCTGAAGAAATTGACATTCAAAAAATATTAGCCCAATCGGCTGAATTGTTTGATGGTGGCTATTCTTTAATGGGATTGCTTGGTCATGGTGATGCCTTTGTGATGAGAGACCCTGCCGGCATTCGCCCTGCATTTTATTATTTAGATGAAGAAGTGTGTGTAGTGGCAAGCGAACGACCTGCTATTCAAACGGTGTTCAATGTGGGGGTTTCAGCCATCAAAGAAATTCAACCTGGCAATGCGTTGATTTTAAAACGCAATGGCTTAGTGTATGAAAAAGAATTTGCAACACCTGTAAAACAGCATAGTTGCAGCTTTGAACGAATCTATTTTTCTCGTGGCAGCGATATTGATATTTATAACGAAAGAAAAAAGCTGGGCAATTATGTGTCGGAAACGGTGTTGAAAGAAGTAAATTTTGATTTTAAAAACACAGTTTTTAGTTACATACCCAACACTGCCGAAGTATCATTTTATGGCTTGATTAAAGGGATTGAAGACTATATCAATCAATGGAAAAGAGAGAACATAAAAAAGTATCAGTATCAATTGGATGAAAACAAATTGAACGATTTATTAAGCATGCGACCACGAGTAGAAAAGATAGCGATTAAAGATGCCAAACTTCGCACCTTTATCACACAGGATAATGCTCGAAATGAAATGGTGCAGCATGTTTATGATATTACTTACGGCAGTGTGGTAGAAGGGAAAGACACGATTGTCATCATTGATGATTCGATAGTAAGAGGCACTACGCTAAAAGAAAGCATCATTAGAATGTTAGACCGGTTGAACCCCAAAAAGATAGTAATTGTGTCATCGGCTCCACAAATTCGATACCCCGATTGTTATGGGATTGACATGAGTAAGATGAATGACTTCATAGCTTTCAGAGCCATGTTGGCTTTGTTAGAAGAAAACAATCAATCGCATTTGTTGCAAGAGGTTTATGAAAAATGCAAAGCGCAAGAAAGCTTACCCAAAGAGCAAGTGAAAAACGAAGTGAAAGCTTTGTACAAAAACTTTTCGGCAGAACAAGTGGCTGATAAAATTGCTGATTTAGTAAAGCCCATTGATTGCAAAGCCGAAGTGAAAATAATATTTCAAACGATTGAAGATTTGCACAAAGCCTGCCC
>CAIQHW010000388.1 GCA_903871715.1 uncultured bacterium | reverse complement strand
GTGTTGTTATTTACACTCTTTATTTAGTTGAAATTCTTTGAGCACTTTTTCATAGTAATTTTCATACATCGGCAACACATTTTTCAACTCAAATTTTTTAGCTTGCGTTAAAGCATTTTGTTTAAATTCTTGCATCATCACATCGTTGCTCAACAATTCAATGGCAAAATTGCTCATGGCTTTTACATCGCCAACATCAGCAGTGAAGCCAGTTTCGCCGCTCATATTCACCTCCGATAATCCGCCAGCATTGCTGCTAATCACAGGCACCATACAAGCCATGGCTTCCAAAGCTGCCAATCCAAAACTTTCATATTCACTGGGCAAAATAAATAAATCGGCTAACGCTAATAATTCTTCCAACGCATCTTGCTTGCCCAAAAACCTAACATTATCAATGATTCCAAGGTTTCTACACAATTGCTCAATGTGATTTCTTTCGGGTCCATCGCCCACCAATAATAATTTTGCAGGAATTTTTTTCAGCACATTTTCAAAAATATACACCACATCATCCACTCTTTTCACTTTGCGAAAATTGGAAGTGTGAATCAAAATTTTTTCGCCGTTTGGTGCAATTGCTTTTTTAAAATGTTCTTTGTTGCTCTTGCGAAACCGCTTCAAATCTATAAAATTGGGGATAACCACAATTTCTTTTTCGATGTTAAAATTTTGTTGCGTTTGCAATTTCAAATCATTGCTCACTGCCGTGATTCCATCCGATTCATTAATGGAAAATGCAACCAACGGACGAAAAGCTTCATCCCTGCCCACCAAAGTAATATCTGTGCCATGCAATGTAGTGATGTAGGGGATGCAGCGATTTTTTGAAGCCAAAATTTTCTTTGCCATGTAAGCCGCCGCTGCATGCGGAATGGCATAATGCACGTGCAGCAAATCTAAATTTTCGTATTCAATCACATCCACTAATTTGCCCGCCAATGCTGATTCGTAGGGCGGATAATCGAATAAAGGATATGTGCTCACACTTACTTCGTGATAAAAAATTCGTTCGTGAAATGATTCTAATCTTGCTGGTTGTTTGTAAGCAATGAAGTGTACAAAATGACCTTTGTCAGCTAATGCTTTGCCCAGTTCGGTAGCCACAACGCCGCTTCCACCATAGGTTGGATAACATACAATACCAATTTTCATGGAATAAAAGTAAGGATTGAAAAATGAATTTTGTGTTAAACAATTTTCAGTAGCAGTTTGTTGCAATACAAATTTTGAAATTAGAAATGATACGCTGCTCCTAAATTTATTCCCACCGAACCATTGTTTACTTTTGGCACAGAATAGTTGCTGGTAGCAGATTTCAGATTATTTATATCCGACAGACTAAAATTTCCTTTAAAACCAAATGAAAATTGAAAATGTTCTGCTGCTCGAAACTGAATTCCAATGGCAGCTGTAATTCCAATATCTTGCTTCAACACATAATTTTTAGCCAACAAATCTAAAGTGTTGGTAACAAATTTATTGTTATTGCTCGATTCAGTAAGTGTTGCAGTTTGCAACAGACTATAATTGGGGCCGCCCATCACAAAAATTCCATTGCCATCTTTGCCTGAAGTTAATTTTACCATCAACGGAATTTGAATGTAATTACTCGAATATTGCCCATTTATCAAGCCTTTGGCGATAGAACTATCTTGATAAGAATACCCTTGTCCTAAATAATTTAACTCGGCAACTATGCCAAAATGTTTTGTAAAATCATAACCAGCTTGCATTCCAAAGCTACCACGAAAAGTATTTCCAACCGATGAAAGTTTGTCTTTCGATTTATTTCTAGTTGTGTCCACAGCACTCCACAGCGGATTTACATTGTTTAACCATACATTGTGTAAGCCGCCCTGCAAGCCAATGTAGAAGCCTTGTGCATTTGTTTTCATCGAAAATGAGATTAAAACAATAGTAATTAAAATCAGTTTTTTCATCGAAAATATTTTTGTAAAAATAAGATTATAGGCAGTTGGAATTATTTTTTTTCGACCAAAGAATTGTGAACGAGTTTAAAAAAGTAATTTTCAAAAAATCAATTCATCAGTTCTTTTGCGTTTGCCAAAGCTGCTTCGCCAGGCTGATTGCCGCTCAACATTTTTGCAATTTCAACAATGCGTTCATTTTCGCTCAACGATTTTATTTGCGACAAAGTTCTGCTGCCCGAAGTGGTTTTGTACACAAAATAATGTTCGTCACCTTTGGCTGCAATCTGCGGTAGATGGGTGATGCACAGCACTTGGTGTGATGCTGCTAATTGTTGCAACAACACAGCTACTTGCTTTGCCACTTCGCCGCTGATGCCCGAATCTATTTCATCAAAAACCAAAGTGGGCAAATGAGTAGATGCCGCTACCAACGATTTGATGCATAACATCAATCGGCTCAATTCGCCGCCCGAAGCCACTTTGCTAATTTCCTGTAAACTGCTTCCTTTGTTGGCGGTGAACAAAAATTTATAATTATCCAATCCGCTGGTATTTATTTCTTCCAACATTTGATGTTCAATTTTTAAGAAAGCATGTGGCATTCCAACCTGCACTAATAATTTATTGACTTCTTTTTCAAAAATTGTTGAAGCCTTTAAACGATTGCTGGATAAAGATTTTGCTGCTTTATGTAATTGCTGATGCAAAGCTGAAATTTCTTTTTGCAACAAATCTATATCGTCATTTCCAAGTTCAATGTTTTTTATCTTTTGTTGAAAATCATTTTGCAATTCCAGCAATTCTTCTTCGTTTGCCGCTTGGTGTTTCTTCAATAATCGGTTCAGCAAATCTAATCTGTCGCTCACTATTTGCATGCGCTCGGCATCAGTTGAAATGCTTTGCTGAATGGTTTCCAACTCATCAGCCATATCTTTCATTTCCAAAATTGTGCTTTGCATACGTTGATACAAAGTTGCTAATTCGGGCTTGTGTTGTTTGATGTTTTGTAGCAAATGAGCAATGTTGTGAAACTGCGAAATCAAGGCATCATCATTTTCACTTAATGCCAGAAAAGCTTGATGCAGATTGGTTTTGATGCTTTCTGCATTTTCTAACAATTGCATTTCGTTTTCTAGTTCAATTAATTGATTGGGTTGCAAATTTGCTTCCAGCAACTCTTTCAACTGAAATTGATAATAGTCTAAATTGCGCATCAATTCATTTTGTTCGGCTACAAGCTTTGCCAGTGTTGATTTTTTTTGTTGCCACAATTTAAAATCGGTTTGATATGGCTGCAAAATATTTTCATTTTTCGCCAACGCATCCAACACCAACAATTGAAATTTTGCAGTATTCAAACTCAATGTTTCGTGTTGATGATGAACATCAATCAACTGTTCACTTAAAGCTTTCAACACTTGCAAATTCACAGGCGAATCATTAATGAATGCTCGGGATTTTCCGTTGGCTGCAATTTCGCGGCGCAACAAACAATGCTTGTCAAAGTCTAATTCATGATCTTCAAAAAAATCTTGAAGATTTAAATTTTCAATCAAAAAATTTCCCTCTACCACACACTTTTTATTTTTTTCAAACAACACTTCGCTATCTGCCCGTTCTCCCAACAATAAGCCCAAAGCACCCAACAGTATTGACTTTCCAGCTCCTGTTTCTCCAGTGATGATGGTGAGTTTGTTGGAAAAATTAATTTCCAACTGCTGCATTAATGCATAGTTTTGAATGTGTAGCGCTGTTAACATTTTTCTGAAATTGAAATTCTTTTTTGTAAAAATAAGGAAAATGAAACTCTTCAAAAATTGCGAACCATTTTTATTTTACGGCATCTCGTTTTAAAAAATTATTTTTGTAAACAAAATTCATTTTCAAAAAAAATTGCC
>CAIQHW010000387.1 GCA_903871715.1 uncultured bacterium | reverse complement strand
CTGCGAACATCCGATTGAAAAACAAAAATACAAAGCACTATTTAAGATTGATGGTGTTCGTAAAACCAAGGATTTAAAGGCTTTGGACTATCATGAAGCGATAAAAGAATTGCTGGCATGGAAAGAGGAATTGGCTAATCCAATTATTTTCAAACCCCAAGTAGAAAAAAAAGGAAGCGATTCAGATTTGCTGATTGACTGTATTTCTATGTTTTCGGACTGGATGGAAGAAGTAGATGTACCAAGCCACGAGCGAATAAACAGGGGGGAAAAACAAATCAAAGAAACGATGCGATATGTGTTTAGGTTTCGAGATTTTTTAAAAGATTGTGGTTATAATTTGAATAAACTCACCATCTACCAAGTTGATAGGAATGTAATTGGCAAATATTATGAGCACTCAGAAATTAAATATCCAAATCCATCAACATTCAATCACAACCTAAAATCACTAAAAAAATTCTTCAAATTCATTATCGAAGAAAAGCAATTTCCAATTGTCAACCCAGTTATCAAAGCACGATTGAAGGAAGAGGTTACGGACCCAAAGAGCATTACTGATGCTGATTTCATCAAGTTGCTGTCTGTGATTACAGAAGAAAATTCTGTTGAAGTTTTTAAAACTGGTGAACAAAGAAATAGGTGGCGACCATGGGTGAAAGAAGCTATTGAATTGTATGCCTATACAGGAATGAGGCTCGAAGAAACAGTTACAATCAAGTATTCTGACATCAAATTGAAGCCAGATGGTAGGCTACATTATGTTGAAGGAATTGATTTGAAATATAATCGAGCTAAAAAGAAAACCAATTCAAAAACCTTCAAAATTGTACCAATACCAATCACACCAGAATTGGAAAATTTGTTGGAACGTTTGGACTACAAAAACAATTTAGGTGCTGATAGGTATTTGATTGATGGTGATGAATTATTTAACAGAAAAAGTTTAGCCAAAGAAATGAGCCATGCGTTTACATTCTTTAGAAACAAAGCTGAACTACCAAAGGATATAAGCCTAAAGCATTTGCGTAAAACTTTCTTATCAAAACTCGAAGCACAAACTGGATTGGTGCAGTCTGCTGGCTACCAAAAGTCAGCGGACATAATCCGAAAACATTACTTGGATAAGATTAGAATAGTTGATGAAATCCAGAACAAAGGATTTAGTTTCTATGATGATAAACAAAAGGTAAATCCCATGTAAATCAGTGAAACAAGAAATAAAAGCTCTACCAGATTTGGTGGGGCTTTTTATTTTAGAGTGATGATGCAATTTTGAAAAAGACACTTAAAACCGACACTCTAAAAAACACAAAAGGGCTTCAATTGCTTGAAACCCTTTATAGGCTTGTGGCTCCGATTGGATTCGAACCAATGACCCCCAGCTTAGAAGGCTGATGCTCTATCCAGCTGAGCTACGGAACCAACTAGATTTTTTTTCAGTTGCAAAAGTAAAATATTTTTTCGGATTTCGTTAGCACCATTACATTTGTTGCAAATTATTTTTTGAATAAACTGATGCATGTTAACATAGAAACTTCATGGAAATTGGCTTTAAAAGCCGAATTTGAACAAGAATATTTTTCGCAAATTGTTCAATTTTTAAAAGAAGAAAAAAAGAATGGAACTTTGGTTTATCCACCCGGTTCGCAAATCTTTAATGCTTTTGATAAAACACCTTTCAATCAAATAAAAGTGGTTATTCTTGGGCAAGACCCTTATCATGGCACAGGACAAGCACACGGACTGTGTTTCAGCGTTCCAATAGGCATTAAGCCCCCACCATCTTTGGTCAATATTTTTAAAGGAATAAAAAATGATTACCCACACTTTGAAATTCCGAATCATGGTAATTTAGAAAAATGGGCAGCACAAGGTGTATTTCTATTAAATACCATATTAACGGTAAAAGCTAATACTGCAGCATCACACAGCCAAATTGGGTGGCAAAAGTTTACTGATGCCGTCATCAAAAAAATATCAGACGAAAAAACTGGCATTGTGTTTTTACTTTGGGGGAAATTTGCCAAAGAAAAAGCAAAACTGATAAATGCTGATAAACATTTCATTTTACAATCAGGACATCCATCTTTTGCCGATTCACATAAACAATTTTTTGGTAACCATCATTTTTCAAAAACTAATGAACTATTGATGCGGCAAGGCTTACAAGCAGTAAACTGGCAATTATAAACTTTTACATTTTAAAAATTGTACTTTAAAAATGTAATTAAAAAACTTAAGCCAAAATTTAAACAAAATACATTTAGCAACATTTAATTAATGTTGCGGTAATTAAAACTCAAAAATAAATTCCGATGTTTGAGGAAAGAAAATAAAACACCATGGCAAAAGTTTTAGTAGTTG
>CAIQHW010000386.1 GCA_903871715.1 uncultured bacterium | reverse complement strand
TCGTCCCACACTGCACTTTTTATTCTTAATTTTTGTATTTTTATTTTATAGTTATGCGACTGAAAGCCAGTTACAAACAGCGCTTCGAAACAATGAATTGAATACTTTAAAATTCATTGTTCCAAATTCTTCTAACAAAATTTTGCAAGAAAATGCAATTATTTGGTTAAAGCAAACTTTAAAATGTAATGCTCAAATTTCGCTGGTAGAATATGCTCGTGAAAATGATGAATTGGGTTTTACACACATTCGATTGCAAGAATATTTTAACAACACCAAAGTTGAAAATGGTGTATATATTTTGCATTGCAAAAATGGTTTTTTGAAATCGGCAAATGGTGAGTTTTATGATTTTAAAGACAACATGCCCAATCTGCCACACATCCATGTTGCCACTGCAAAATTATTAGCAGAGCAATTTGAAAAAAGTGAAAAAATTATTAGAACAACTGTGCCCGAATTAATTTTTTTTTGGCACAATGGCAAAACATTTTTGGCTTATAAAGTGAATGTGTATTCACAAAAACCATTGAAACAAGAAAACGTGTTTGTAGATGCAAACACAGGCTCAATCATACATTCATTACCAACCATGTGCAATACGAATATCCCTTCAACTGCCGCAACTTTTTACAGTGGCAATAAAAATATTACCTCGGATAGTATTGCAGCCAGTAGTTTTTTGTTGAGAGATTATTCACGGGGGCATGGTGTTTTTGTGTTTGATAATTCAAACAGCAATGCTGATTTTTTAAGCAACAGCCGACATTGGACAGGCACAACTCCAGTAGATAAGGCTCCTTTCGATGTAATGTTTGGTTTAGAAAAAACGTATGATTTTTACTGGTCGAAATTTAGTAGAAATTCTTTTGGAAATAATGGTGATACAATTATTGGTCTGCCGCACAATTCCATTGGTGTAAATGCTTATTGGGATGGTACTGCATTAAATTTTGGTGATGGAGACGGAACGAATTACTATCCCGTTACTTCATTAGAAGTAACAGGGCATGAACTTACTCATGCAGTTACACAACACACAGCAGCCTTAATTTATTCTGGCGAATCAGGCGCATTAAATGAATCTTTTAGCGATATTTTTGGCAACACTATTCGCTTCAATTATACACCGTCGAATGCTACTTGGTTGGTTGGAGACCAATTGCCTATCTTAGGTGGCACAGGTGCTCCATTTCGTAGTATGAGTAATCCAAATCAATTTAGCGATCCCGGTTGTTACAATGGTAATTATTGGAATGCTAGCAATAATGTCCATGTAAATAGTGGTGTACAAAATCATTGGTATTATATTTTGACGCAGGGCGATGCTGGGACAAATGATTTGGGAAATGCTTATTCGGTGCAGGGTTTGGGTTTGAATGATGCAATAAAAATTGCGTATCGAAATTTGACTTATTATTTAACTCCCAATGCTACTTATGCTGATGCAAGAACTTACGCTATTCAATCAGCAACGGATTTGTTTGGCGCATGTAGCAATCAAGTTATTCAAACTACTAATGCTTGGTATGCAGTAGGCGTAGGTGGTGTTTATAGTAATGCTATTGTTTCAAACTTTGCAGTGCCATCAAATGTTTATTGTAAAACTCCTGCAAGTGTTTCGTTTAAAAATTATTCGTTAAATGCAACTTCTTATGCTTGGAAATTTGGCGATGGAGATAGTTCAACATCAGCATCACCAACACATTCTTACACTTCAATAGGCACATTTACTGCCAGATTAATTTCATCTGGCAGCACGTTGTGCAACACTAAAGATACTTTTTATCAAACAATAACAGTTAGTAATTCGGGTGGACCAACTGCGGCAAGCTGCACTCCTGCTACACAAACAGGCAGCGGAAGCATTGGTATTTTTAATGTAAAATTTAAAAGTATCAATAGCAATTCGTCATCAAGTAGCGAAGGGTATAAAGATTTTACTTGCACCAGAAATACCAGTGTAACGGTTGGCGACCAAGTGTTAATTCAGGTTTCAACAGGTTTATCACAAAAAGAAAATGTAAAAGCTTGGATTGATTATAACAACGATGGTGTGTTTAACAACACCAATGAATTGGTTTTAAATTCAACTAATGCACTTACGCATCACTCTGCATTGGTACATATTCCATCAGCGGCTACAATGGCTACACCACTGCGTTTGAGAGTTATGTCCGATTCAACTTCTTACACTATTTCATCTGCTTGCAGCAATCCACAATTTGGGCAAGCAGAAGATTACACAATTGCAGTTAATTCGGCTAATTCAAAACCAATTGCCAATTTTTATGCATCAGATACTACTGTGTTAGTAGGCAATTCACTCAACTTTTTTGATATCTCAACAGGAGGTGCTACCAGTTGGCATTGGACTTTTCAAGGTGCAGCTACTACATCTGCTTTGATTCAAAATCCAACTTCGATTGTTTACAACACCGCAGGTAATTATTTTGTAACCCTTATTGCTACTAATTCTTACGGCAGCGATACGATGAAAAAAACTTTGTACATCCACGTTTTAAATTCGGTAAATATGTGTAGTGGCACAACTACTATTTCTTCTACCAATGGAATAATTTACGATTCTGGTGGTCCAACGGGAAATTATTCTGACAATGAAAATTGCTCCTTACTAATTTCACCACCATGCGCCGACACTATTTCTTTGACAATTGTAAATTTAAATACACAATATTATTACGACTATTTAAGAATTTATGATGGCACAAGTGCAGCAGGAACTTTGTTAGGAAATTATTATGGCAACTATTCAAACATAACCGTGAAAGCCGTTTCGGGTAACATGTTTTTGTCGTGGTATTCGGATGCCAGCACCAATTATTCGGGTTATGAATTGAGTTACACCACCAAACAATTCTCAACATTGCCTACTGTGGCGGCTTTCAGCGTATCAAATAATCATCCAGCTTACAACACTGCTGTGCAATTTATCGATTTGAGCAGCAATCAACCTTACCAATGGAGTTGGGATTTTGGTGATGGCAATAGTTCTACTTTGCAAAATCCAACACATAATTATTTAAGCAGCGGTGCAAAAACGGTTACACTTATTGCATCCACTTGCACACATTCCGACACCATTATTCACACTGTAAATGTGCAAGCAAAGCCACAATACAGCTATCATCCACACACTATCAATGCTTCAACTGTAAATTGCAATGATAGCATTTTAGTGCCTGTAACCATTAAAAATACGGGTAGTAGCAATTTGGTGGTGAGTAAAATTTCTGGCTCGACAAATAATGGAAGCAAGAAAAAAATTCTTGCCTACATGTTTGGTGTTGATTCCCTTCAAGAATATCTCAACACTTTAAGTGCTATTAATCAATACTATACTAATTATACGCTTTCAACCATTAACACATTCAGTGCAACAGCGTTTCAAGCCGCTTTAAATGGTAAGGACATTTTATTATTTCCAGAACAAGAAACAGGCATTACCAATATTTATACGCCTTTTGCAACAGCTGTTCAAAGTTTTGTGAGCAATGGCGGAACAGTAATTTTGTGTGGAACTACAAATGCAACTACCCGACAAACAGATTTAGGATTGCTGAATTGCACATACTACGGATACGTGAATGGAGGAAATGCGACGGCAAATATTTTGGGTGATTCTTTGTTAAACCAAACCACCTCACCATACTATGCGCAAAATTTATCGGAAGAATTAATTTATTCTGCTGACCCCAACTATCAATCAGTAATCAACTATAATGGTTATTCTTTGGTTGGACATAAAAAATTTGGAAATGGGATGGTTTATTTTATTGGTTTTGATTATTATGCTTCTGATAACAACACCAATCATTACATTGCAAATGCTGTGAAGCAAGCATCCAACAATAATTTACCTAATTGGGTTAAAATTTTAAACAGCACTGATACTACGATAATAGCTGGCGATTCGGTAATTATTTATATAAAATTATCAGCAGCAAATTTGGTGGCTGGCAATTATACTTCCAACTTTTCATTTTATGTAAATGATTCGTTGAACTCTAAAATTAGTATCCCTATTAACTTTCATGTGCATGGC
>CAIQHW010000385.1 GCA_903871715.1 uncultured bacterium | reverse complement strand
TTTAGTTTGTTGTTTGCAATGGGCTTACAAAATTCGATGGTAACTACTATTTCAAAAGCCAGTGTAAGAACTACGCATTTAACAGGTTTATTCACGGATTTGGGTATTGAATTATCGCAATTGTTTTTTTATAAAACTCTTGAACAACGTCATCTGCTTTTATCATCCGTGAAATTGCGCCTCACCATTATCAGCTTCTTTTTTATTGGTGGAATAACTGGTGGTATATTTTATTCCCATTTGCAATTGCATGTATTAACCATTGCTGCGGCTACATTAGCCATTGGTTTGATTTACGACAGCGTAAAATTTCGTGTGCTTTTACTGCACCGAAAACTAAAAGGGAATGGGTAAAATTGTTTATATTTGGTTTAGCTAAAAAATTATTTTATGCAAAAAGCATTTTTACTCCTTGTTGTTTTTTCATTTTCATTTTGTTTGAAATCGGTTGGGCAAACAAATACTATCAACATTACTTTTGATGATGCTACTTACAAAAAATATGTGGTGATTGATACCACTTCATCATTTCGTTGGCAAGTTTGCAAAACCAATAAAGCTGGCTTTGGTAGCGGAACTACAACCAAAGTAATTGTTACGGATTCTTCAAAATCTTATCCTAAAAATGATACGACAAGATTTGTTTTAAAATTCGATTCTGTAAATTATTTAAATCATCAAATTCAAAATGGAAGTCTTGCTGCAATTAACTTTTCGCTAAAACAAAGATTACATACAGATTCTTTGAAAGATTTTTGTCTTATAGAGTTCAAAGTTGACACAGCGAAAACTTGGGATACGTTACATTACCTTGGGAATTGTTCAATGAATTATTTTTATGGAGTTGGTATAGGTTCAGGCGATTGGAATAACTGGAGTAATTTGTCAATGAGTTTCAATGTTTGCGGATGTGCAGAACGAACAAAAGGTATATGGGCACCATTCCAAATAAATAATACTCTTTGGTTTAGATTTTCGTTAATAACGGATTCTACTTTTGATAATTTACCTGGCTGGGAAATTGATAGCATTTCTTTTCAACGAGAATGGATTTGGGAATGTCCAAGTGGAATACAACGCATTTCCATTCCATTTCCTCTTCAAATTTCCCCCAATCCTTCTTCGTCCAATTTTAATTTAACTACGGATGAAACTATTGCTGCAAAAGGGTTTGATGTAAGTGTTACCAACTTATTAGGCGAAACAGTTTTTTCAAAAAATGAAATTCATCAAGCCAGTTTTAAAATAGATACACAACCCTTTCCTGCTGGTATTTATTTCTTAAAATCACATTGCAGCGGTTATGCCGATGCGAATGAAAAGTTGGTGGTAGAAAAATAACAAGTTCAAATTATATCCCAAAACTAAAATGTTGCAACTGCCGCAATCCCCCTTGCAAAGGGGGTTAGGAGAATTTTCTTAAGTTTTGAGTGTTGCAAAATTAATTTCAAGAAATGCTTTATAAATTTGTCGTGCCGCTAATCCCCCTTGCAAAGGGGGCAAGGGGGATTTCTTAAAATAAAACTCGACATGCTTTTTCTTCCTTACAACAAAAACCTTCGCGATTTATCTCGACAGTTACGCAACCATGCCACACTTTCTGAAGTGTTGTTGTGGAACAAATTGAAATCATCGCAAATGCACAATTACACTTTTAATCGCCAAAAGCCGCTCGACAACTACATTGTAGACTTTTATTGTAAACCATTAAATTTGGTCATCGAAATTGATGGCAATTCGCATCAAATGCCCGATACGTATTTGAAAGATGATGAGCGACAAAAAGTTTTAGAACAAATGGGCTTAAACTTTTTGCGCTTTGACGATTTGGAAATCAAAAAACAAATGCCATCTGTTTTGCGAATTATTGAAAACTACATTTTAGATGTTGAAGAAAAATTTCCAGCAGTGAAACAGAAAAGAAATTGAAAAATAATTGAACCAAATCCCCCTAACCCCCTTTGCAAGGGGGAATTGCAGCGTGCAGCATTTTAAAAGTAAGTTTCTATTTAATGATATTTTTTCGACTGAAAATTTTATGTTTACCAGG
>CAIQHW010000384.1 GCA_903871715.1 uncultured bacterium | reverse complement strand
GTATGGTTTCTGAGGTTTTAAGTGTAAACAGTCGCAAACCGATTTTTGGTTACAAAGCCATGATTGGTTCGATGTTAGCTATCGGCGGATTATCATTTATTGTCTGGGCGCATCACATGTTTGTATCAGGGATGAATCCTTTTGTAGGTTCAATTTTCGTAGTGTTGACATTAATAATTGCGGTGCCTTCAGCTGTAAAAGTATTTAATTGGATTGCAACTATTTGGAGAGGCAGCATTCGCTTTACACCTGCAACCCTTTTTGCTATTGGGTTTGTGAGTTTATTTATTTCAGGCGGATTAACAGGATTGTTTTTAGGAAACTCAACTGTTGATATTGAATTGACAAAAACTTATTTCGTGGTAGCACATTTTCACATTGTAATGGGCGTTGCAGCTTTCTTTGGTTTGTTTGCTGGTGTGTATCATTGGTATCCAAAAATGTTTGGCAGATACATGAATAACACTTTAGGCTACATACATTTCTTCGTAACATTCATTGGTAGCTATTTGATTTTCTGGCCAATGCATTATCAAGGAATGGCTGGTTTACCTCGTTGGTACTACTCACATAGCAGTTATGAAACATTTGGACACATGAATGAATTGAGCCAATTTATTTCTACAGTTGCCGTAATTGTATTTTTGATGCAAGTATTTTTCATTATCAATTTCTTTTATAGCATGTACAAAGGAAGAAAAGTAACTGAAATGAATCCTTGGGAAGCAACTACGTTGGAATGGACTACACCAATTGAGCCTGTGCATGGAAACTGGCCTGGTGCAATTCCAACAGTGTATCGCTGGCCATATGATTATAGCAAAGATGGGGAGAATTTTATTCCGCAAACCGAGCCAGCTCGTCCTGGAGAAGAGATGCATAGCTAATTTATAAGCGATAGAATAATTTTAAAAAATAAAGATAAACATTGACAAAAATAATTTCTATATCAAATCCAATCATCAGCAAAATCTATGATTATGGTGTGTTAGCTAAATTTAAGCTCACATCATTTATTATTATGAGTGCTGCTGCTGGCTATGGAATTGCTTTTCAAGGTTCGTTCGATTTTTTTAAATTCTTTAGTTTATTGTTGGGTGGTTTTTTAATAACCGCATCGTCTAATGCAATCAATCAAATTTTAGAAAGAAATTTTGATGCATTGATGGATAGAACTGCTAATCGCCCATTAGCATCTGAAAGAATGAGTTTGATGGAAGCCATGGTAGCTGCAGGTTTTGCAGGTGTTGGCGGTGTTTTAGTATTGTGGTTTTATTGCAATCCAATGGCAGGCATTTTAGGCGCATTAGCATTATTGAGCTACGCATTCATTTATACACCCATGAAACGTATTTCACCCATTTCAGTTTGGGTAGGTGCCATTCCTGGTGCATTGCCGCCGATGATAGGCGTAGTGGCAGCCTCGGGCAAATTAGATGCCTTGGCTTGGGTAATGTTTGGCATACAATTTTTGTGGCAATTTCCACACTATTGGGCAATTGCTTGGGTAATTGATGACGACTATCAAAAAGCAGGATACAAAATGTTGCCATCAAGTGGTGGCAAAGATAGAATCACAGCCATGTTTAGTTTAATTTATGCCGCCATGTTAATTCCTATTGGATTAATTCCAACATATTTTGGATGGTGCAATAATTTTACGTTGATTGCAATGGTATTATGTGGCTTGATGATGTTGGTGCAAGCAATAATATTATTTGTGAAATTAGATAACAAATCAGCCAGAGGCTTGATGTTTGGCTCGTTTATTTATTTGCCAATAGTTTTATTGGCGTTAGTAATTGGTAAAATTTAAATTGGAATTAAGAACAAAAATGACAACAACAGCAACATATATTCCATCAGCACAGGATTATAGAATCAATCCCAAGAAATTTGCTTTGTGGGCTGCTATTGCTAGCATTTGTATGTTTTTTATTGGTATTACCAGTGCGTTTATCGTAAAAAAAGGAGCTGATGTAGCCAGCGGTCATTGGCAGTTTTTTAAAGTGCCCGAATATTTTTATTACAGCACTATTGTGATTGTGTTGAGCAGCGCCACTTTGATGATGGCTAAAATGTTTTTTGTAAAGGGGAATAAAACAGGTTATCAATATTCCATGCTGCTTACTTCCATTTTAGGAACAACATTTTTACTGTTGCAATATTTAGGTTGGAAAGCACTAGTAGCCATTGGAATATATGTGGGTGGCGGATTGGCAAATCCAAGTGGTTCATTTTTTTATGTAATTTCGGGTGCACATGCGTTGCATATTTTAGGTGGATTATTGATTGTGTATTGGGCAACAGTTAAAGCATTTGTAAAACAAAGAAATGTGCAAAGCCGATTGGGCATTGATT
>CAIQHW010000383.1 GCA_903871715.1 uncultured bacterium | reverse complement strand
TAATTGTTAAAAACATTTTTAAAAACGGCTTACAATATTTTTTGTAAGCCGTTTTTTATTTTCAATTTTACCTCATGAAAAGAACAATTGTCGGTTTATTTTTTTTACTGTTTAGCACAACAATTTTTGCTCAAAATATTTATCCCAATAAAACCTACCTCATTTCTTATTGGCAAGATGGTGTTAGTATCTTAAAAAAACCTTTGCATTTAAAAATCAATGAAGTGGCTTGGAGTGGTGCATTTGTAGCTACTGGGGCATTTGTCATGAAAAATGACGCCAACATAAAAAATTGGTTTCAACAGCATAGAACTAATGGTACAAACCAATCGGCAGCTGTGTTTCAGGTAGTAGGCAATGGTTCTTTTTGTTTTCCTGCAATGGGTGCATTGTATATAGGTGGTTTAATTTTTAAGCAACCCAAAATTCAATACACCAGTTTACAGGCTTTTAAATCGTTGGTCATTGCTGGTGGAATTACGGAAGTAATTAAAATTGTGGCAGAAAGAGAACGCCCCTATCAAAACAACAATCCTTATATTTTTCATGGCATTGATAAACCATCCACCTATAATTCGTTTCCAAGTGGACATACCTGCGATGCCTTTGCCATGGCTTCGGTTATTAGCAGCAATGTAAAAAATAAGTGGTGGAATATTCCCATTTATGCCGTGGCTACAGGCGTTGGTTTATCGCGAATAAACGACAATAAACATTGGGCAAGCGATGTATTGCTCGGTGCTGCTATTGGGTATGGGGTGGGTAAAATTATTAGCCACAGCGGCAATTTCCCTTTTCAAAAAGCAGAACAAAAAAGTATCTCTGCAAAATTTTAAAATAATTGCCTACCTTTGCCAAAGCTGAATAATAAAGGGCTTGTACCGGAATTGACAGCAATGTTCTTTGTAAATAAGCATGTCGGGCGTTGAAAGCATTGCCCGTAAAACTAAACTTTCACAAACTTTCAAATGGCGAAACTTCTTTCGCAATGGCTGCTTAATCCAGAGGATTAACCACCATAGTGCCTCCAATTGCCTGCTCTTCGGCGGTTGGACTGCACTTTATCAACGAAGAGATAAGTTGTTGCATCGCTGTGTGCCACAAACGAAAATTATAGCAGCTAAGTTGTTGTGCTGGTTCGCCTATGCACCTTGCAGCAGCCTACAATCAAGCATTTGCTAAACATGTAGAAAGTTTATGGCGTCGTTGTCTGCACCCGAGTTCGACTCTCGGCAAGTCCACCATCCAACAATCCTTCACAATTTGTGAGGGATTTTTTGTTTGATAAAGCTCCAAAACCTTTGCCACACCAGCATTTTCAGCAATGATAGGAGTTATATGTGGGAGGTTCTATAAAACGATAGCTTTGTTTTTAAGATTCTGCTCTTTAACAAAATAGGTTACCATTTTTTGAAACTTTATTTTGCTGCTTACGTATAACCTAATTATAACCGCATAAATTATTTCGCCTGCATGGTAAAAGCCGCTACACTACTCCTTATTAATGCTTCAACACATGAAACAGTGCCTGCTTTTATTATCCACACATCCACCGGCGATATTGCCTCTGCCAATGGTGTTGTAACAGCGATGCAAACTTTGGTAGAGGCGTAAAAGCTGCCGATGGCACAGCATCAATCAATGGTAAGTCATCACACAAAATTGTTAACAGACCACAGCTTTATGGTGGCACACCACCACATTTACATGGCACACCACAGCCATCTTGGGGCATGCCCCAGCAGTGATGTGGCACACCACAGCAAGTACATGGTTTCTTAACGCAATCGTGTGATACACCACCACCATTTGGTGGCATGCCACCAGCATCTTGGGGCATGCCCCAGCATAGCTGTGGCACACCACCACCGTTGTGTGGAGTGCCACCACCAGTTGGTGAGTAGCCACACAGTTATGGTGGCAAGCCACCAAAAACTGGTAAGTACTAACCGATGCAGGGCAGCACTTTATTTCATCGCTATTGTAAATTTTCAAAAACAAAATATCATGAGCCATTCCATTGATTTTATGCCCCATTCCGAAGGCGATTTGGAAACTTGGGCATCTAACTTTAAAACCAAAATAGGCACCAATGGTGCAGCTTTGGGTTATACTGCGGCGCAAATAGCCACCTTGCAGGGCTATTGCACCAATATTATTACTGCTATTCAAACAGCAGCAGCTGCTAAAGCGGCTGCAAAGAGTGCGATGGCAGCAAAAAAAACTGCAAAAAAATTAAACACCAGTTTGTTACGAGCCGAGGCAAAACGCATCAAAACCAATACGGCCTTTACCAGCAGTATCGGTAGCGATATGGCTATTGTAACCGGAGCCAATGCAGCGTTCAATGCTACCTCCATCAAACCCTTGTTGAAAGCCAAAGTGATGGGAGGTTTTGTGCGTTTAACTTTTGTAAAAGGCGATGCCACAGGCATGCGCATTTATAGAAAGTTGAAAACCAATACCAACTTTACATTTCTGGTAATGGTGACCAAAAGCCCCTACGATGACCACATTGTATTAGCCAACCCCACAGTGCCCGAAACATGGGAGTATATGTGCTATGTGGTGGTTAACGACCAACAAGTGGGTCAGCCCAGCGATATTGTTAGTGTCGTTTTTGGTGGTTAAAACCAAGTTGGTTTCGCTATGAAAGCGTTAACAAAATGCGGTTAAATAAATCCCGAATCATTCATTTGGTTCGGGATTTTTTTTGTGTAGTTTCGCCATAGCAAAAAGAGGATAAATGGCTACCAAAAATGTTCTTTTTTTAGGCAAGTGGAGCATCTTATTTTGGTGAAAATGGCATGTTTTGTATGAATATTTTGTAAACAAAAAATGAATCGCATTTTACAAAAAATAGAGTGAAAACCGTATTTAGTTACGCAACTATTTTTGGATAAAAAACATGAGCATAAAAAATCATCCTTGCAAAGCCGCCAGCATACAATAGCTTACGCTCGTGGCAAAAACGCTGCATGGCGTTCTCTCCCTAATAATAGGGATTGCGTAACTAATTGTATTGATTGAATTTTACGCCGTTTCAAAAAGTGTTTTTAACAAAACAAAAAGTTAACGCAAAAAAAATACTGTTCACTACATGCAATCTTCATTAAAAACAATTCAACAAATCAACATGAATCAAAACTACACCAAACATCCATTTTCAAAATTTGTGTTGGCAGCGTTATTTATGATGCTGACCACCTTTGTGGCACAAGCCCAACTTTCGGGTACTAAGTATGTGGGTACCTCTGCTGAATTTACAGCTTCGGGCAACACCGTGTCTTCGCCCGACTATCCAACCATAGCTGCCGCAGTTACTGCGTTAAACAGCGCAGGTGTGGGCAGTGGTGGTGTTACCTTTAATGTAGCAGCCACCCACACCGAAACATTAACCGCTCGGATAGCACAAACGGCTACGGGTACTTCGGGCAACCCCATTTCTTTTATTAAGTATGGTACAGGTGCTAATCCATTAATTACTGCTTATGCAGGTTCGGTATCTTTTAACCCAACTACAGCCGCTGTAGCACCCGATGGTATGTGGTCGCTTACTGGGGTTAGTTATACCACTATTAATGGTATTGATTTAACAGATGCTTCTACCAATACTACTTTTGCTAAAATGATGGAGTATGGTTATGGTATTTTTCGTGCTTCAGCTACTTTGGGTTCACAATACAACACCATTAAAAATTGTACAGTTACTTTAAATAGAACAAACTGCGTTACCAATGGTGCTGCATCAGCAGCTAATGCCTTTGCCAGCAGTGCTGGTGGTTCTATTGGTATCATCATAGCTCCTTGCACACCTACAACAGTTTCTACCTCTATCACTGCTACAGCTACTACAGGGATCAATGCTTTTAATAAAATTTATGCCAACACTATTCAAAATGTAAACACAGGTATTTCGGTGGTGGGTGCGCCTGGTCAATCGGGCACTTCCATTTCGCTTTGCGACCAAGCTAATGAAGTGGGTGGTGTTTTGGCTGGAACAGGTAATACGATTCAAAATTTTGGGGGTGGTCCAATCATGCGATGGAAACCATCAAATACTACACCTTATAGTTTAGGTCAAACCATTCAAGTGGTATTGCCTACTGGTGCTGTTAATGTGTTTGAATTAACAGCAAAAACAACTGGTATATCGGCTGCTACTATGCCTGCATCACCCGGTTGGGTAGTTGCAACACCTGGCACTTCCACTACTACAGATGGTGGTTGCACCTGGACTTTTAAAGGTAGTGTTGGGCTTTGCACGGCTATTTTTGAAAACATGAACTTTGGTTTTGTAGTCAATAACAATACTATCAATAATAACGTAGGTGGCATCATGGGTTCAAGCGCTGTTACGGTGGATAACCCAACGGCTAACCCTACCAGTGGTGCTGGTTATAACCATCCTGTGCAATCGCGTATGATTTGGTTTTTTAATAGCAATGTAACTGGTACTTTGGGCATCAGCGGCTCTATTAAGGGCAACGATATTACCTTTAAAGGCGATGGTACTACTTTGTCGTGGGCTTATCAATCATCTTTATTGGCTGCCAATGGCGGACCAGCAGGTACCAACTATACTAGTTATACAGTAGCTGCAACCAATGTGTTTTTAATTGATTTTGAATCGGGTCAGCAAGCTCAAGTGGCTGGTTCTACTCCTAATTCATTAACGGTAAATATCACCAACAACAATTTGCACGATTTATATATGAATGGCGATACCAGCACCACTTCGTCAGGCAGCTTTTGGGGTATTTATTTATCTACCAGCATTCCCAATTTAAATGTATCGAACAACACAGTTAACAACTACTATTTTTATGGTAGAGGTACTACTAGCACCCCAATTAATGGTATCATTTATAATAATCCAATTTCTTCTGGGCAAGTAGCTGGTTTTAGAAGATTTTATAACATCAACAACAATACGCTTAATAATATTAACTTTATCAGTTTAAATGCACGAAGAAGTGCCAACACTATGGGGCTTATTTATTTCCCAAGTTATACTGGTTCACCTTATTCCAGCTTTGCTTCGGCAGTGGGTAATACTATTAGCAATGTAACCCGAAATGTGAAGATCGGAAGAGCGTCGTGTAGG